>JBLYYR010000224.1:0-19729 GCA_048550195.1 Arenicellales bacterium | reverse complement strand
CTTTACGTTCCATGTCGACATGGTCAGATATTATTACCAAATCAGCTGCCCTTATTGTAGTAGCCAATTCACATTTCAATCACAGCTTTCCTAACAAAATATCGGGTACGGGGGATAGCGTGGCGTCGGGAGGGGGATGCGAACCCCCAGAATTTATCGAATAAAATCAGGACATTAAAAAGCCCCGTGCTTTAGAAAAACACGGGGCTGTGTTATTCTTATAATTCAATGAATTACAAGGTAATATGGCGTCCCCAAGGGGGATTCGACCTTATCCCCCAGATAAATGCAAGCTCACAGATATTAAATATTTAACTTGTAATCAATGAGTTACATTATAATGACTTTGTTATTACGGTTACAACTTCTGCACGAGTAAGTAAAGGACTCTACGGATCAGCACAGATTGCCGACCTCAGTATGTACGGTGTGAAACCCGTAAAGTGAACTAATAACTATCAGGTGAACCAGAAATTGACTGTTATCGACCCATAGCGGTAATGTTGAGGTGCAAACAAGCAGTTACAAGCTAGACCTTGACCAACTCTATCCGGCTGACTCTAAATTTATTACCTGGTTTTATGGTAATTGTAGCGATAGTAACCGCTCATCCGGAATAGTGTTGCATATGTCGATAATTCCGCAGTACTCCTGTGATCTAGCGTTACATTCTTTTATTATGGTTCTCCAATAAGTAAGATTTCATGCGTTTATCAATTAGGCGCACATGAAGAGGCACATGAATAGGGAGCCCAAGATGAAGAAGATCATTTTCATAAATTTCACAGCGATCGCTGGTATCCTGAGTATGATGCTATTAGTTTCCTGCGGTGGTGGTGGCAGTAGTACATCCAGCGGGGGCGGTACCGTGTCCGGCGCCATGGTTCAGGGCAACGTTAGCCAGTTCAATGGTGTCGCAATGATGGCCCCTGACACAGACCAGTCAAGGCTGGCGTGGGCGCTAAAATCTCTATCCGACAGGGTATTGTCCGACGCCATCGCAACCGCCGGAGTCTCAGTAACCATCGGTAATGTCACGACAGTTACCGGTAGCGATGGCTCTTTCTCCGTCGAGGGCGTACCACCCGGTCCCACCGTTGTTGAATTAACTTACCAAGGTGTTACTGCAACGGAAACCATTGTTATTCCGGACAATGCCGAGGAGGTCTACCTGAATGATGTGCGGGTGGAAGGCGGCATCATTGTCATCGGTGCTATTAACATCGAAATAGACGATGGCATAAGCAGTGATGACGGCAGAAGCAGCAGTGACGGCATAAGCAGTGATGACGGCAAAAGTAGCGATGACGGCAAAAGCAGCGACGACGGCAAAAGCAGCGACGACGATTCAAGCGCTGCCACTACCACCTGAGTACGGGTTTAGACTAAACAAGGTTTTTACTTATCTCACTGAGGGGTCACCACAGAATCAACGGTGACCCCTCAGTTTGTCTACCGCCAGGTTCCTCTTCCAACATTTAGCTATGACACAACCCCAGTCTTCCAGTGGACCACTGCAAATCACGATCGATACCAGACTATTACTCTGGGTGTTGCTCTCCAGCCTGGTAGCTATCGAACTGTTACTGGTATTTCTGGATCTGTATGGAAACTGGGGAAAGGCCGCCGACAGCCCCGCCATCCGACGCATGTTCAACATCACTCGTGAGGACGGGCTGGCGTCATGGTTTGCCGTCACCCAGACTTTCGTCGTGACATTGGTGTTATGGGCTATTTTTGCGGTTAGTGCCCGTGTTCAGGACAATAGACTACAACGGTTTGGATGGTTGCTACTGGCCGTGTTTTTCACCTACATGGCCATCGATGACGGGGCCATGGTGCACGAGCGCCTTGGCACTGCCTCGAAGAATCTCGGTGAGGATTCACTGATCAGCCAGATGACGGGGGCATTCCCAAGCTATGCATGGCAAGCCCTGTTCCTGCTACCGCTAACCTGCATCGGAATCTTCATGCTCTGGTTCTTGTGGCGCACAATGCCGGACAAGGTCAGCCGCATCGGCATCATCGCCGCGCTAGGTCTTTTCGGCATCGCTGTGGCTATGGATTACATCGAGGGGCTGGAGCACGGCTACACGCCACTGGTCAATGCCTATGGTTGGAACGGATCATCAGTGCAACACTTCGCCAAATCCATAGAAGAGTTTCTGGAAATGCTGGCCATTTCCCTCTGGCTGGTGATATTCCTGCGCCACTTCGCCCGCCGGACGCCGGAATTCTGCGTACATTTCAGATAGCGATTTGTAATCACCCCGCCGCGCATCCTGTAACATCGTGGCCGTGCTGTCGCCGCGGGTCTATATATCTCCCAAGAATGGGGATAGACTCGAAATCAAAGGGTCAGAGTACTTGAAATATGAATGTCTGCTCCTGGCCCAGGCTGTCTGAAAACCCTGAATCAGAATTACCGGTGGAGAATTTAAGCCAGTTTATCTTTGCATTGACGCGAATGTGGAGGGTTTATCAATTATAAGCGAGATTCTCTGCTTTAAGTGGCACGCTATCCCAATCAAGTGAAATCTCAATGAGTTTTCACACAGCCTGGGCCGAAACCGGCGGTTCAAACTTTCCACAAAGATGTCCGCTTAGGAGAAATCCAGGCGGTATTACGATTCCTTCGTTTTTGACCGCCATGTCTCGTAAGCGGGCTATTCACCAGGCCTTATTGCCATTGAGAAAATAGTTACGCATAGGGTATTTGCTAACACGATGAAAATCCTAAGCGCATTGGTAACAGCGCAAGATTCTATCCATAATTTAAATGAAGGTTCCACTTTAACCCAAGTGGCCAGGGGCCAGATGCTGGAGGATTCCGGCTTTTTTTCTAATCTCCGTTTGGCATCATTTTGGTGATGGCGGGTTCACCCTGATCTCCTGGCCCGACGATTAACTTCAATGTGAGAAGCCCAGCTTCCATCAATTTACCATCACATGGTACTCGATAGAGTTCAATATGTAGCTGGTCACTAACACCTCTATATCGGTGCGTGGGGAATAGCGTGGCGTCGGGAGGGGGATGCGAACCCCCAGAATATTTCGAATAAAATCAGAACATTAAAAAGCCCTGTGCTTTTAGAAAAACACAGGGCTGTGTTATTCTTATAATTCAATGAATTACAAGGTTATATGGCGTCCCCAAGGGGGTTCGACCTTATCCCCCAGATACATGCAAGCTCACAAATATTAAATATTTAATTAATAATCAATAACTTGCAATCGTCTCTGGTAAAATAACTCATGGGGTCAGACTCAACCACAACACGCCCTGATATCATCAAGCTCATCTGCCAGGCGCTTTTCTGCATGATATAAATCATAATTCTGCTGCATTCTTAGCCAGATATCAGGACCATTCCCAATAAATTTACCAATCTTCAATGCCATAGCAGGGGTAATGCCCTTCTCTTCTGCTAGTATTTTGTGAATTGTCTGGCGTGATACGTGGATACCTTCTGAGAAAGCTGTCACAGAAATATCAAGGTCAGGCAAAATATCTTCCCGCAGAATTGATCCAGGATGAGTCGGTGCTCTTTGTCGTTTTCCTCTCGTGTATTCTGTCATGGCTTAACCTCTAGTGATAATCTTCATAATCTACTCGGACAGCGTCCTGACCATCCCATTCAAAAGTAATCCTGTATTTTCCAGTCACCCAAATACTGTATCGCTTCGGGTTGCCATGAAGAGTATGAAATTTAAAACCTGGTATATCCAGATCTTCAGGTTTTGTTGCTGCATCCATAACATCAAGACGGCGTATACAGCGGGCATGTAACTGCTTATTAATTTTCCTGCTCAGACCTTTCTCGAACAATTCCTTCAGTCCTTTGTTTTTGAACGTCTTAAGCATTGAGTATAATGTAAACACATTGCTTACAGATGTAAAGCATTAGTTTACATTCACGATGATTTTTGATGTCCCCAATAGGATGTGGACCTTATCCTCCAGATTTGTGCAAGCTCTCTAATATTTAATATTTAGTTTTTAATCAATGGGTTACATTATAATATTTCTATTCTAACGGTAACAACTTCTGAACGATTTAGTAAAGGACGCTACGAATCAGCACAGATTGCCGACCTCAGAATGCACGGTGAGAAACCGTAATGAGAACTAACGACTATCAGGTGAATCAGGAATTGACTGTTATCGAGACATGGCCGACAAATACTAAGAATAAGTAATCATTTCAGAAAACTCAAAAGCAGTCATTTTCAGTATGATAAAAATCGTCTCAGTTCGGCTAGTAGCGGACCTTTAGTAGGTATAGAAAACCGCCGATTAAGTAGTATTTGCGTATATCGAAGAATGGCCTGTGAGAAACTATCGGCGACGCTCAGTCATTTCTTCGGAAATAAGAACTTAACTGTGAATTGCACATTCCAGTCCGGTGCGAATTCTGGCTTTTCTACGTTGTTATATGCAGTCAGCTTGTAATCTACGGGTAATTTTCCGTGTTTCACCAGACGGCCTACACCGCCGCCCAGCGGGACCGTCCATCTATCATCACTTTCCGACTCCCAATTAGCGGTAATTACGGGAGTTGAACTCAGATACCATCCATTATCCAGATTGTAATTGAGGAAATACTGAAACAGGAAACTGTTCACATCAGCTACGTCGCTATCTCCTGCTACTGACCAGACGTTCTGTGCTAGAACGCCATATACCCAGTTACCCGGCATACTTAATGCGACGAATGCTGCACCAAGTGACCATTTATTACTGGCGTAACGTTCTTCTGTCGCTGTTGGCAATACAAAGGCAGGTCCCAGACCCCAAATCCAGTTTTCGGAATCTGCAGGACTGAAAAATGCCTGATAAGTCAGATCTCCTAACCCAAAAGCACTACCCTGAGCCAGTTCGACCATACCCGAGTAGCCAGTATCGACTTCGATGCCAGGTGGTACAGACACATCCTGTCCTTCAGAATAGATTGCCGGCAGTATAAAGCGATTAACAAGGTTCCAATTTCCAGCTTTGATTGGATATACCGGCTTTAAATTAAGTGCATATACAGATGAACCTGATGGTCCGATGCCGGTATAGAAGTTGTTTTCAAGTGGGAAACTGATAATTGTCCCGAGTGGATTCTGCGATTGCTTTGCAAGGTCGTCGGCAAAAGATACTTGTGTGAGTGCAAGTAAAAGAAAAGTAGCTAAAATGGCACACGTTTTTTTAAATACACGCATAAAGTTCAATCCTCTTGTCGGGATAGTCTTAAATACATACAAAGAAATGGCAGCGACCGGGTGGCTTGTGACCACTTCATTACCGCACCATATAATCCACTAGTCGGCGGTTAAGTAATAGTCCGCAAAGGTCTGGAAGCTGTCTTTAAAAACATCAGTGTTCATACTTCCTTAAAGTTTAATGATGACGGATGAAACACGTCTTCTATCTTGAGGTTTTTCTTTGCAAGCCCCTGTTCGTAAGAATACTGGAATAATGCTTCCAGGGTTTTGCGGTTCGCTTCAACACCATAAGGCCAGAAATTTTCACCCATCAATGCACGGGTTTCTTCAAGTTCCTGGCCATACCAGGGCAACGTGCCGTATATCCATTGCATGCGCATCGCCTCGTATTGCATCTTCTTGGCCTTGGAATATGCATTGAACACTGCCTCGGGCAGCCAGGGCTGCGCTTCGATGACGTCGTTACGCATTGCCACCGCGTGCATAATGGGAAAAATCCCGGTTCGGCTAAAATAATCGCGCTCGGTCGCACGGGGATCAGGAAACAGTCGCTTGATTTTTGGATGCCCTGCGCTAAAAGCCCTGGGCTCCGCCGCGTGAAACAATGCGTCCACGTCACCGTCAATCAGCATATCCGATTCGTCCTTCCCCTCCGGCCCCGTGCTTACTGAAATGCCCTTTGGTAGGATATTTTCCTGCTCAGACACCTTGCCGACGTCCTTGGCCGACGAGTCGGCTGCCGATACAACCCACTCTATATCTTCCGGTTTCACACCGTATTCATGCTGCATGAAACCTCGAATCCAGGTCAGCGAAGTAGAGGAGTAACCTGGCGTACCAATTCTTCGGCCCTTTAGATCCCCGGGCTCCTTGATGCCTCGATCCGTATTAACAAACACGCTCTTGTGGCGGAACTGGCGCACGGGGAACACGGGGATAAGCGAGTAATCCCGGAAGCCCTGATTGGCATAGGCCAGCATAAACGGCGACAGGCCAATCTCCGTCACCTCAAGCTCCTGGGGCCCATCGAATACGTGGGTATTGAGGTCGCCTATCTTGCCGGGCTCAAAGGTTGCATTACAGCCTTCCACCTGCACTCGCCCATCAGCGAGAGCTCGTACATGATCCAGCGAGTAGCCCGCGATGGTAATGTCCAGCGCCCCGGAGGGCTTGTTGCGCTTTGTTGGCTCCGCGGAAGCCAACTGTGTCAATGAAGCTCCGCCCAACATAATGGTGCTGCCGGCCAGTCCACCCAGTCGGAAAAATTCGCGGCGTGATTTGTTCATGTAATCCTCCTGATATTTTAATGTAGATCTCGGCGCGATCTACCTGTGTGACGAGATAAGAAGCTGATCACGTAACTTTTTGATCTCTTCATCCGTTAGTCCAAGAACGTTTCTGATATAGGCCTCCATAGATCCATGCCCCTGAACGGCCTCATCCAGAGAGGCGTCAATGTACGACCCCTGCAATCGATAGAATGCTTCCATGTTGGTGGTGTCCACGGTCTCAGGAGGCACGCCTTGTTTTTCTGCGGCAAGCGTCTTCAATTCTTCGAGACGGCGGTCGATTTCTTCAGCCCTATATTTGTTGGAGAGGAGATAGTCTTCACGTACTGTCTCCCACGGAACACCCAGAGCCGAGAGCAAGACTGCCGCTGCCGTACCCGTGCGGTGAACGCCATGTGAGCAATGGAAGACCAGGGGGCGATTCACCGGATCCGCTGCCGCACGCAAAAGTGCCGCGTACTCGGCCGTTGCTTCTTTTATCAGGACGCGATGGATGTCCGCGTTAAATTCAGGTAGCACGCTGGAGAAATCGCCTGTTTTCCGCGCCTCGAGCACAACCTGAGCAAGATCATTATCAATGTCGTCGGAAAGGGGAGCAGCGATTTCACGGATCCCGCCTGGTAATCGATCCTTGCCCCGGGCTTCTGTTTCCTCGGGTGTCAGGAAATTAACCACTGTGCGCAAGTCTAGCGATTCGATACGATCCAGATCCTTGTCGCTCAGTCGCGGCAGCTCACCGGAACGGTAGATTTCACCCCACTTCACCACCCGGTCGTCGGTAGTCTCGTAGCCTCCTCCGAGGTCGCGGAAGTTTGTCTGGCCATCCAGGGGCACATGGCGTGGATCCTTGGCCGCATGGGATACATCCGCAACTACCAGGATGCTCATAAGTTTCAGAAAACCGATAAGGCACCTGGACATAGCACGAATAGCCAGTATTCGACCCGTTAAGGAACGCTCATATACGTATTTTTTCGTCATGATGTCTTCCCCTATACAAGTAGTGCGTCGAATAGAGTGCAAAAGCCACCAGCGCAAATAGCATACAGACTGGTGGCTTTAGACACTATCGCCCTGTCTTAATTAGGGTAAGGCGAAATGACTTCTCTCTCCTGATTAGGCAATAGCTCGATACCCTCGAATGGCTTACCGCGAGTTACTGGCTTATTCGGGTACTTTTCCATCAGGTTCTGGTGACGGGCCTTCATCGAGTCAAACGGTTCCCATGCCCACAGGAACTGCGCCATCATTGGCTGCTCTTCTTTAGGGTCACGATATAGGTCAAAGAAACCTTTGCCCGCCAACCCAGGACGATCACCTACCCAGTGACGCTTAAACTGTTGCTTAACTGTTGCAGCTAGTAGTGGACCTGTGTAGATATGCACATAATCACGACGACCTTTGGTATCGCCATTCAGGAACAGGGCTGTCTGGTCGATACCATCGACCACACGGTCAGTTGGAATATGATTCTTGGCACCACCGAGGTTTGCAAAGGTAGTATAAAGATCGGTTACATGGATGATGTCGCCGGCAACTGAACCGGCTTCAATCGTACCCGGCCATCTAACAAAAGCCGGTACACGAACGCCACCTTCTGTAAACGCACCTTTACCGCCTGTGTACATTCCAAATGTTGACATTGCGGGGAAGGCTTCAAGCATCGGACCATTATCGGCCATGACGACAACGATGGTATTGTTATCGATGCCTTCATCTTTAAGCAGCTGGAACATTTCACCCAGACGTTTATCCATATTCTCCAGAGCATCACCATCAGCGCCACCGGAGGAGTCACTTTCACGCCCTAAACGATGCGCACCTGCAAATGTAGGACCATGGAACCAGTAGTTAAGTAAGAAAGGTGAATTACCTTTAGCGTTAGCCTTAATAAAGTCCATCGAACGTTTATGTACTTCATTGACAAAACGCACCTGTTCTTCATAAGAATAATCCTTATTGAACTGCTTCGCTTTGCCGCCTGCTTCCGCTTCGGCTGCCCATGGGATAGTGGCTGGATTTCGAAATTCTTTATCCAGGGTATACAGTTGATCCTGCTGTGCTTCGGTAAAGCCAATCGTCAATCCAATATCTTCACCGTCTTTATTGAAGAACTGTGAACCGAACTGGTTATAGATAGTAAATAAGGTCTCATCGTAACCGTTCTGGTGAGGGTAAGAACCATCTATATCACCGACATGGTATTTTCCGAAGAAGGCCGTCTTATAACCTTCTTTCTTGAGCACTTCTGCGATAGTGACTTCATCATTCGGCATACCGATCGCATGCACCGGGAATACCACCTGGGTCAGACCACTACGAATCGGATGACGGCCAGTCAACGTTGCAACACGTGTCGGCGTACAGGAAGGCTCGGTATACATCCGGGTCAATGTCATACCTTCCTGGGCCATCTTGTCGATATTTGGCGTATCGATGCCGGTTATCTTGCTCAGCATAGGGTGACCAACACGTCCATAGGCAGCATCGTCCCACATGAAATAGATGATGTTTGGCTTTTTACCTGTTTTGGCCTGAAGATCTGCCAGTCGTTTCTGCAGGTCTTTATCCTCTTTATCCCATGCAGCCTTATGCTGATTGTATGTTTTGATATACTCGGCATCATGGACAATTGAGTTGTTCGCCATTGCAAAGCCACTAAGTAATAGTGTTAATGCTGATGCTCCGGCTTGTATTAAATTCTTTCTAATCATTGAATAACTCCATGAAATAGTAGTAAATAATAGAATCTGATATTTTCTGAAGAAAATAAACTGCTTCAATATCCTAGTATTTTACTCAACATTAGCATATTTGAAATATCGAAAATACGACAGCAGACTTATATCCATAGCAGATGAATGGCATTATCGAAACAATGGAGGTAATTCAGCAGAGATTTTCTAACTTCGAGATATTCTCGAATATGCTGCGTGGATATGCCCTGGATTTACAGCAGCTGGATCATGGTCCATTCACTGGTATTTTGCAGCAAATTCAATGTGGCCATGTCTTTATCAATCGCGTCACCACAAGCCGTCGCTTTGAAGTTTTTGGAAATCCGCCACAGGATTTAAGAACATTTGGTGTGCCGACAAAGAGGTGCCTGCCATTTACATGGCGTCATAAATACAGCACTGGTAATTCCATACAAATATATAATCCAGGCACCGAGCTTGAAATGATTACAGATCTCTTTTTCGAAGCGATTGATATTTCAATCAGGCAAGAGGATTTTAATGTTTTATTGCATGGCTGGAATCTCCCTGAACTTGATGAAATCATCAACCAAAGAGAAATGGTTTCCTGCCACCCTGTAAGATTTAAACAGCTACAGTCAATGCTTCATTCCGTGTGCGCTACACTTGATGCCAATCCGAATTTGTTAGAGCTAAACCCAGTGTTACAAAATACTATCAAACATCAAGTACCTTCTTTACTTGCGCAAGCCTTACTTTCTTCTGAAGACATACCAACAATATCTCTACCAGAGAAACGTAGGCGTGCGCTCAAAGAAGCACTCAAATACATAAGAAAAACACCACTAAAATTCGTTAATTATTATAAATTCCACCAGGAAACGGGCATTAATCAACGCACTTTACAAAGGGCTTTTCTTGACCAGTACGATATATCCCCAAAATCCTATGCAAAGACTCACCAACTCAGCAATGTTTATAAAGCATTGGTGAGAAGTAACCCGGAAGACATAAACGTACATGATGTAGCAAATCGATTTGGCTTCAAGCATATGAGTCAATTCGCAAAGGACTACCACAGTCATTTTGGTGAATTACCATCTGAAACTCTAAATATCCAGCTTGAGAACTGAGACACAATATTTGATCTGAAAATGACTGCTTTTGAGTTTTCTGAAATGATTACTTATTCTTAGTATTTGTCGGCCATGTCTCGTAAGCGGGCCATTCACCAGATCTTATTGCCATTGAGAAAATAGTTACACATAGGGTATTTGCTAACTCGATAAAAATCCTTACCACATTGGCAATAGCGCAAAATTACATCCTTAATTTAAATGAAGATGCCACTTTATCCCAAGTGGTCAAGTGCAAGATGCTTGAGGATTCCAGCTTTTTCTAAGCTCAGTTTGGCATCATTATGGTAATAACAGGTTCACCCTGATCTTCTGGCCCGGCGATTAACTTCATTGTGACAAGCCCGGCTTCCATCGATTTACCATCACATGGTACTCAATAGAGTTCAAAATGTAGCTGGTCACTAGCAACTCTATATCGGTGCGTGGGGATAGCGTGGCGTCGGGAGGGGGATGCGAACCCTCAGAATATTTTGAATAAAATCAAGATATTAAAAAGCCCCGTGTTTTTAGAAAAACACAGGGCTTTTATTTTTCCTTATAACTCAATGAGTTACAAGACAATGTGGCGTCCCCAAGGGGGTTCGAACCCCTGTTACCGCCGTGAAAGGGCAGTGTCCTAGGCCACTAGACGATGGGGACATAGGAACTTTTCAATATCTGGTGGAGCCAGGGAGGATCGAACTCCCGACCTCAACACTGCCAGTGTTGCGCTCTCCCAGCTGAGCTATGGCCCCTAAAATGAGGGCGGAATACTAGTGAAAGAAGGGCTATTTGTCCAGTACTTTTCCAATTTATTGGCCAAATGTTGAGCTCTTCTGCAGCAGGCCGGAAAATCAACCATTTTCTAACGATTACGAATGGTCGATCTCCCGTATCACGGTGCGCGAAAAAACTCGTACGGTTACAGGCCAGAAGTTAATGCGTTGCACTGACAAGCATTCTGCAAACCGAGGGGAATTATTCGCATATACAGCAATTCCATGATTTTTCTCATATAATACGCGGCTTGTATAAAAACCCTTCGACCTGAGCTCCACGCGCTAATAGCAATGCTGAATAAAATGAATAATTACTGGCTGGTAGGCTATACAGAGCTAAAACAGCTGGTATCTGCTCATCGTCTGGCGCTAATCCTCTTTCCTCTGCTGGCCGCACTGTTTTTAAATGATGTTCTTTTTTCCAATAAGAGCCTGGGTGCATTTGATATCCTGCTTGCCCAGCCCAGTTTTAATACGGAGTTTGAATTCAAGGGTATTCACGAACCCATTATTGATGATTCACCCTACGCGCACTACCCCGAAAGAAAACTGAACTGGGAACTTTTCAGACAAGGTCATAATTTTAACTTTACGCCCTACATCTTTAGTGGCACCTCATACACAGGCAGGAAGACCGGCGCGTTCATAACCAGTTTTCCTCAGTTATTCTTCGATACACCGAATGCCATTGACTGGTCTACCTGGCTGCGTCTGGCTTTGGCCGGCATCTTTATGTACTCACTGCTGGTAACGGTCGGACTCCATCGCGCCGGAGCTATACTCGCGGGTGTGCTCTGGACATACAACATGCATCAGATTGCATGGCTTGAATTTCCGCAGCATCTTGCCACCCAGCTATGGATGCCACTTTTGCTGCTGCTGAATATACAATTGATAAAAAGCAAAGAACGCGTGCCGCTGAATCTCATTATTGGGCTTGTGGTGGCAAACCTGTTGATCTTCACCAGCGGTTACACCCAAATAGTTTTGTATTTTTATTTCTTTATCGGTCTGTTTAATACCCTCTATATCGCTTTTGACCGGGACCACACTATACTACAGAGACTGAAAAAATGGTTACTGGTCAACAGTATCTACATTGTGGCCATGGGCGTACTCGTCGCAGACATTTTATCTGAGCTGAATGATATTAAACTTGGATTACGGGGATCTCAGGGTTTCAGGGAGAGAGATGCAGACATTGTTATTGCTTTTTCCACAATTATTGAATTTTTTCAAAACATCACCCCTAATACGGATGAGCTAAAACGCTTTTATTCACCCGATTATCTGGGTGGGATCTGGGGAAAATGGTATGACCGCCTGCTGCACGGAAACATTATTGAAGGCGGTACCTATTACGGTGTCATTGGATTGCTGCTGTCGTTTTATTCCATTACCGGCCTCAAATACCTTAAGGACAAGCGCCTCTATTTTGTCCTGCTGTTTCTATTTTTCTTCTTTGTCGGCTTCTATTATGGTGATCCACTGATATCTGCCCTGTTCAACCTGATTCCTTTTGGCGGGTCTGGCTCATATAGTCGTATCATTACCCTGCTGATCCTTATTTTGTGTATTCTTGCCGGTTACGGGCTATCTCATCTGGTTGATGATATTGCTGCAAAAAAGTATAAGAAGATTGCAATTACTGTCGCCATCTTCGTTTCCATACCAATTCTTGCTCGTGTTTTCGATGAAGCTTTTTTTCTCAGAAAATTCAGCTATTCCTACATCGTCATCGCAATAACAACAGGCATTGTAATACTGGCGGTGGCTTTAAAAAGGAAGAATGTTATTCCCTATGCAATTATTCTGGTTTGTATCGTCGATCTCTTCGCGGTGACCTATGACTTTAATACCCGCATGAGAAATAGCCGCATTTTTCCTGAAAACAAAACGATACGTTACCTGCAAAGTGATGCTGAGAATTTCCGTGTCGCGGTCTTTGCAGAAGGACCGATTTATCACCACAACATACTTTCTTACTATAATCTTCCCGTTATAGGTGGCTACCTGACTGTCGCCCCAACGGATTACTTTAATTTTATCAGGCGCGTCTACAAAAATGTTCACATATCACTCAATGGAAAGCTGTTTCTTTTAAAAGGGGGAAATCTTGATATCCTGCGGCTGATGAATGTTAAATATATTATCAGTGAAGATGTCTTGCAGACAGATAAGGCAGAACTGGTACATTATAATAATAATAATTATGTTTATCGCATCCTCGATAACCTTCCCCGTGCCTACTGTGCATCTGATTACATAAAAATTTCCTCTGAGGCTGATAGCATATCTGCAGTTGTTGATGCCCTCGAAAGATTCGATCGCCCTGTAGTTAGCAGTTCTCTACCTATACCAGCAGGCCAGTTGACTGAGGCCTGTTCGGTGTCGGATTTGCAGGTCTATATCAATCAGCTTAAATTCAACGTCAGCAGTGACGAAGCCTCTGTCGTGCTGCTGCCCTACGGTTTCAGTAAATTCTGGCAAGCCACGGTCAATGACAAGCCGGTAAACGTCCACCGTGTGAATAGTCAGTTAATGGCCGTGGCGGTTCCTGCGGGAAGCAGCCAGATTGATGTACTCTATTTAAATAACTATGAAGTCACTGCATCAGCCATCAAGATTGGCGTTGGGCTACTCGCAATAGCGATACTCCTGATTTGGGGTGCTCCCGGCATTGTTCCAGCATCTCTCATACTTGTATTGGCCATTTTGGTCTGGAAAAATAGTTTCAGCCTGCCCGGAATAAAAAATGATGAGATACCGGAACGGCCGACGCGTGCAGAGAATGTTGTACCCGAAACAACAGGCTTGCAGCGCATGGATGCCGACCGGGAATCTGTCCCTATATTTGCCAGCCAGGTTTACCAGACGCAATTCATCTCACCAATAAATGGGCTGAAAAGGGTTGCCCTGCTCGTTTCCACCCCTCAGAAAACGGTCAATGACTATGATTTAAAAGTCATCATTCGAGATGCAGAAACCGGCCATAGCATCGAACAAAAAGTTTCATCACGTGGTTTCCATGGCAAGCGCTGGTTTGACCTTAAATTTGATGAATTCAGCAATAGTCGTAACGCTGTTTTTGATATCGAAGTATCGGCAGAAAGTGCAACCGCTGCGAATGCCCCGAAGATGGCTCTGGATGATAAAAACAAACTTTCTATCATCACCTACCACAACCCTCACACTGCCTATCAATGATCTGACCTGTCAAGTCGATACACAGCTCAGAATTATTTGTTGAATGAAAGTTTTGCCCAGGAATCCCGTAGTGTGACGATTCTATTAAAGAGCAGTCCGCCCTCTTCAGATGCGGGCCTTTCTACGCAATAATAACCCTCACGCTCGAACTGAAAACGATCACCCTTTTGCGCAAGCAGCAGCGAGGGTTCAACCATTGCTTCGTCTATAACTTTCAATGAATCAGGATTAACAAATTCTAGAAAGCTTTGATCTTTGTGGGCATCTGGAGCAGGATCTGTAAATAATCGGTCATACAATCGAACTTCGGCTTTTACAGCTGTTGACGCAGCCACCCAGTGAATCACCCCTCTTACTTTTCTACCAGCCGGGTTTGCACCCAGGGTGTCTTTATCATAGGTGCAGCGCAGCTCGATTATTTCGTCATCGGCATCTTTAATCACAGCAACACATTTTATAACATAGGCATTGCGTAATCTGACTTCACCATCGGTTACCAGGCGTTTATATTTTTTATTTGCCGACTCACGAAAGTCTGCACGGTCTATGTAGATCTCTCTTGATAAGGGTATCTTTCTGCTACCCATGCTCTCATCTTTAGGGTGATTAGCGGCTTCCAGCTCTTCACTCTGGTCTTCCGGGTAATTTTCAATCACTACTTTCAGAGGATTCAATACTGCCAGGCGTCTTTCGGAGTTTGCATCCAGATCTTCCCGAATACAGGATTCCAGCACGCCCATTTCGATAGAGTTATCTGATTTGGTGACCCCTATTCGATCGGAGAACTCACGAATTGAGGCAGGGGTATAACCTCTGCGTCTTAATCCGGCTATGGTCGGCATACGCGGGTCATCCCAGCCATCGACAATACCTTCATCTACCAGTTGCGTCAGTTTACGCTTGCTGACAACAGTATATTGTAAATTGAGGCGGGAAAACTCGATTTGTTGCGGGTGACACTCGATTGATATGTTGTCCAGTACCCAGTCGTAGAGCGGGCGATGATCTTCAAACTCAAGGGTACATAGTGAATGTGTGATTCCCTCCAGCGCATCTGAGACGGGGTGGGTGTAGTCATACATCGGGTAGATACACCATTCTTCACCGGTCTGATGATGAATCACACCATGACGTATCCGATACAGTGTTGGATCCCGCATATTCATGTTCGGAGAGGACATATCAATTTTAGCCCTTAGCACACGGGTACCGTCTTCAAAGTCCCCGCCCTTCATCGCCGCCAGCAAACTGAGGTTTTCTTCTACACTGCGGTTTCGATAAGGACTTTCTTTACCCGCTTCTGTCAAGGTGCCCCGGTACTGTCGGGTCTCTTCTGCCGAAAGGTCGCAAACATATGCCAGGTCCTTTTTTATCAACTCGATGGCAAAAGCGTAAAGTTGATCAAAGTAATCGGAGGAAAAAAATATGCGTTTGCCCCAGTCAAACCCCAGCCACCTGACGTCTTCCTGAATTGACTGAACAAATTCCACGTTCTCTTTGTGTGGATTGGTATCATCAAAGCGCAAATTGCAAAGACCGTTGTAGTCCTGCGCAACCCCAAAATTGAGACAAATCGATTTCGCATGGCCGATATGCAGATAGCCATTAGGTTCAGGCGGGAAACGAGTATGCACTTTTTGCTCATACTTACCCGTTTGCTGATCCTGGTCTATAATCTGGCGGATAAAATTTGTCGGGGCTGCTTTTTCCTGTTCTTCCATTATTATATCTATTCTCTGCCTGCTTAAGACTGCTGTTCACGTTTTGAGATATACATAAGCGCTTTGTCTATACGACGCAAAGTTGCCTCTTTTCCAACCAGATTAAGTGTGGCATCGATGCCGGGTGAAGCTGCGCGCCCTACCACTGCCACCCTCAATGGCTGGGCCACTTTTCCCATCTTCAGCCCCAGCGATGCTGAGACATTTTCTACGCACTCATGTAGATGTGGCTCATCCCACTGATCCAGCTCCTGCAATGCCTGCTTCATCTTCTCCAATGGCTCTCTGGCAACCGGGCGCAAATTCTTTTTAGCCGCTTTCTCATCATACTCTTCAAAATCGTGGTAGATAAATTTACTGATTTCGGCCATCTCTACCAATGTATTCGCCCGCTCCTGCTGCGCCTTCACCACCGCGACGATATCGGGACCCTGAGCAGGATCTATGCCCAGCCGCCCAAGATGCGGACTGAGCAGGTGAGCCAGGTGCAAGGGATCAGCGGCCTTGATGTATTGCTGGTTTAACCACAGCAGTTTTTCACTATTAAAACTGGAAGCAGACCTGTTAACATTTTTGATATCAAACAGCTGAATCAGTTCTTCCAGGTCGAATACTTCCTGGTCACCGTGTGACCAGCCTAATCGCACCAGATAGTTCAACAGTGCTTCCGGCAGTATGCCCTGCTCCAGGTATTGCATCACACTGACAGCACCATGCCGTTTGGACAAACGCGCTCCATCATCACCAAGGATCATGGGCAAATGGGCATAACGGGGAACTTCTCTGTTCAGGGCGCGAAGAATGTTGATTTGTCTCGGGGTGTTATTAAGGTGATCATCACCCCTGATAACATCGGTAATATTCATGTCACTGTCATCAACAACTACCGTCAGGTTATAGGTAGGTGTCCCATCTGTACGCCGAATGATCAGATCATCCAGCTCAGCATTACTGAAAGTCACCCTGCCTCTTACCATATCGTCGACCACGACGACACCGTCATCCGGGTTCAGGAAGCGAATCACATGCGGGTTATCCGGATCAACATCAAGATTCCTGCAATGTCCATCGTAACGGGGCTTCTCTTTCCTTGCCATTGCCTCTTCACGAAGCCTGTCCAGACGCTCACGCGAGCAATCGCAGCGGTAAGCCAGCCCTTTCTCCATTAATTCGTCAATAACTTCATTGTAACGGTCGAAGCGCTTCGTCTGGTAAAGCGGCCCTTCATCATATTCCAGGGCTAGCCAGGTCATCCCTTCGAGAATGGCATTGACCGACTCAGCAGTGGACCTTTCAATATCGGTGTCCTCAATACGCAGGACGAATGCACCGCCATGCTTTCTAGCATGCAGCCAGGAAAATAGAGCCGTACGGGCGCCACCGACATGGAGATAGCCGGTTGGGCTTGGAGCAAATCGTGTTCGTGTAGTCATGTTTGAGTATAAAGCAGAGGATTGTACGGAGTATTCTACCAGTGGCAGATAAAAATCCCAGCCTTATTGACTGTCTTTTTATCCGCCCGGAAGAAGATGACCTATAGCTGCGCAGTCTATGCAGTCAGGCCTCAGAATGGTTCCCTGGCTGCCAATTTCAATTTCCCGGCCTGACACTGCCATTGCTCAGTAGTTTCCGACTTTGATTCAACCGGCAGCAGGTCATAAATTTCATAATGCCCATCAGTATGCAACCGGGTCTGGGACATCTTCTCATGCTGCCAGGGCCAGCCTAGCGCCAGATGGTTTTTTTGGCCTTCATCAATGCCTGCAGTTGAAAATCCTATGGCTTCAGCACCATCACGCAGGCTCTTGATGACATAGTTATATCCCCAGCCTGTATAGCGCCAGGGGAATGGCAGCGAGTGCAGTTCTTCCATATTTGCCACATACCCACAGCCACCAACCCATTCCCTGAATGCGCTGGACGAATAAAAGCTGTCATCACCCGTGCGTGTCCAGTCTTTCACCAGATAAATGTTCTCATCGGGATACATCAGACGCAGCAGACTATAATCTGACAGCCACGGTATCAGGTAGTTTGCCTGTTTCTCCGTTGTCGCAATGTCCATGATGTCCCGGTATGCCGCTTGATCATGCTCAGTTGGCATCAATGGGACCAGAAACCAGCGGTTAAAGGCAACTAACAGCATAAAGATCGCCCACCCTTTGTAGCTGGCAAAGAGTTTTGGCCATATTTCAGCCAGTCGTTTCATTCCCAGCCAGACAAGTATGGAAAACGGCAACAGTGCCATGTAAAAGAAGCGGGGCTCTGCATAACTCGATCCAATCAGGAAAGGAACGCTGGTAAACAACACCCAGACAATCGCCAGCCGGTGCAGGCCACTCCACGGCA
Source organism: Arenicellales bacterium (assembly GCA_048550195.1). Lineage (GTDB taxonomy): Bacteria > Pseudomonadota > Gammaproteobacteria > BMS3Bbin11 > BMS3Bbin11 > BMS3Bbin11. The sequence goes on along the minus strand of JBLYYR010000224.1, from coordinate 1,356 downwards.
TCCATAAAGCCATGATGAGATAGAAGGCAAAAAGCTGGACAAAGACCGTCAGCGCATAGAAACGAATTATCACGCCATGTGTACGTTCAACAAGATGCCCGAGCAGTGCCAGGATGCTGCCTGTAGAAGCATCAAGAGACAATAGCCAGACAGCCGCCAGCAAAGCAACAGCACCCAGGCCGGTAACTGCAGCTGACACGAACACTTTTCGAAAAGGGAAGCGTTCACTGTGCATGGCAAACAGCCCGAAAATCATGCCCGCGAAATAGACCACCGAAATAAATCTTATCCAGATAGCCGTAAACAGGAAAAACACCGCGAAAAGTATCCAGAACCATTGCTTTCGCGTGCTGTAATCAAAACTACGAAGGAAGCTGTAGGCGGCCATATTTGCCAGCAGCAGACTGGGTATTTCTGTCAATACCTTGCCACTGAAGTACATGACCAGTGGAGTAAAAAGGAGTATGACGCTCGCCGAAACCGCATCTCGGTGTGGCAACAGACGGTTTAGCAAGGCGTAAGAGCTGATGACATAAAGAATCGTCAGCAGGCTGAAAATGGCCTGTACAAAATACAGCAGTGACGGATCATTGCCGATGTGGTCAACAAGAAAATCAAGTAAATAGATAAACCCTGCCTTGCCAACAAAAAAACCGGGAGGGAAGATCCCATCCAGACCCTGCTCCATAGTAAACAGGGAGCCGGGTTCATGCTGAGATACAGAATAGAGATAAAAATATTCGTCCCAGTAATGCAGGGAGCTTGAAGCAACCAGAAGAAAAACTGCAACCAGCATGGAACCAAATATGAACAAGTGCCTGAGAGTCAGGTCACTTTCGGCGGTCAGGTCGAGCAGGAATTTTTGTATCAGGAGGGGCCTGAACCCCTTGCTCCCGGCTGTCATCTGCCTGCTCATTTACGTTTCATCTGGCCAACGAAAAAGTTGAGCAGATTCTAGCAGTTTCAGGTGAAGAACACAGACTTATATTTAAAAATTGCTCAACAGTATTTCATATGCCTCAATTCCCAATATCTATGCCCCCTCTGATTCCCAATACTGGTGGAATTTATCCGAAAATGATAGCATCTGTGATCAGCAGAAATGATGAATATTTCACTCCTCCTGGCCCTACAGTCCAGAATCTCCGGCATTTTAATTCTAAATCATCTACGTATATTGCCTACCCTCCCTGAATCATGACGATCTTGAAAAACCCCTACTTGCAAATCGCACGCATTGACCACTGGTTCAAAAATATCTTTATGCTGCCGGGTATTGTTATTGCCCTTTATCTGGATCCTGGAGCCTGGTCGACAGCACTCATACCCAGGATCCTATTGGCTTTCCTGCTGGTG
>JBLYYR010000223.1:0-21546 GCA_048550195.1 Arenicellales bacterium | reverse complement strand
TGCCGGATTCTGACGAAATAAGCCGAAAACACTCTTAATTGAGGGCAATCCCTGACAAATATTAATGTGTAGTCACACCTTCATTATCTGCTTTCTTATTGTTTCGTGAAGCCGTTTTTTTGCTTTTTTCAGCCTTCTTTGAGTTGCTATTTTTCAATGGAGCAGGTGCTTTTTCCAATGCCACTTCCAACACCTGGTCGATCCATTTGACGGGACGAATATCAAGTCCATTCTTGATCACATCAGGCATATCCACCAGATCCTTTGTATTTTCATCCGGGATCACAACGATTTTTATCCCACCTCTGTGAGCGGCCAGTAATTTTTCTTTCAATCCGCCAATCGGCAGCACCTCACCTCTTAATGTAATTTCGCCGGTCATCGCTACATCGGCTCTCACCGGGATACCTGTCAACCCGGAAACAATAGCTGTACACATGCCAACACCCGCAGAAGGGCCATCTTTAGGCGTTGCGCCCTCCGGTACATGCACATGAATATCATTTTTCTGATAGAAATCTGCGGCGACACCCAATGACTCAGCTCTGCTGCGAACTACACTCATCGCTGCCTGGATAGATTCCTGCATGACTTCACCCAGTTTACCGGTAAACTGCTGCTTGCCGCTGCCTTTAAGTACTACAGCCTCAATGGTCAGCAATTCACCACCGACTTCGGTCCACGCCAGACCCGTCACCTGCCCTATCTGATTATGCTCTTCTGCTTCACCATAACGGAAACGGCGAACACCAAGATACTTCTCCAGCTGTTTTGCTCCGACAACGGCTTTTTTATGGCGCTTATCCATCAAAAGATTTTTTGCCACTTTGCGTGAAACCTTGGCAATTTCGCGTTCCAGTCCACGGACACCGGCTTCCCGCGTGTAGTAACGCACCATATCTCGTAATGCAGTGCGGGAAAGGGACAGTTCATCCTCTTTAAGACCGTTGTTTTCTTTCTGCTTTTTAACCAGGTATCTCTCAGCTATATGAACCTTCTCTTCTTCCGTATATCCTGACAGTCGAATCACTTCCATCCGGTCAAGTAAAGGGCCCGGTATATTGAGCGAGTTAGCTGTCGCGATAAACATGGTTTCCGACAGATCATATTCCACTTCCAGGTAATGATCGGTAAAGGTGCTGTTCTGCTCGGGGTCCAGGACTTCAAGTAAAGCCGATGAAGGATCACCGCGAAAGTCCATCGACATCTTGTCGACTTCATCGAGCATTAGCAGCGGGTTTTTAGTCTTCACCTTGCTCAGGTTCTGTACAATTTTACCCGGCATAGAACCGATATAGGTTCGTCTATGTCCGCGTATCTCGGCTTCGTCGCGTACGCCACCCAGCGACATGCGGATAAATTTCCTGCCTGTCGCCCTGGCAATAGATTTTCCGAGCGATGTCTTACCCACGCCTGGAGGGCCTACGAGGCAAAGTATTGGACCTTTAATCTGTTTTATACGTTGCTGAACTGCGAGGTATTCCAGTATGCGTTCTTTAACTTTTTCCAGACCATAATGATCTTCATCAAGAACTTCCTGCGCCTTGCCAAGATCTCTACGCATTTTTGAGCGCTTCTTCCACGGCACGTTTACCAACCAGTCTATGTAGTTTCTCACCACAGTCGCTTCGGCTGACATGGGTGACATCATTTTCAGTTTTTTTAGTTCGCTCTCAGCCTTCTCTTTGGCCTCTTTGGTCATCCCTGCGTCAGTAATTTTTTTAGCCAGTTCATCAAGCTCGTTTGGCGCTTCGTCCATATCACCAAGTTCTTTCTGAATAGCTTTCATTTGTTCATTCAGGTAGTACTCACGCTGGCTTTTTTCCATCTGTTTCTTGACCCTGCCACGAATGCGCTTTTCCACCTGCAACAGGTCTATCTCGGCTTCCATCACACCGAGTATATGCTCCAGACGCTCACGCTCGGAACTGATCTCGAGTATCTGTTGCTTTTCTTCCAGTTTCTGGCTGAGATGCGCAGCAATCGTGTCAGCCAGCCTGCCCGGTTCTTCTACACCAGACAACGAGTTCAGCACTTCCGGGGGTATCTTGTTGTTTAATTTGACGTACTGTTCAAAGCTCCCCATGACGGTACGCATTAGTGCTTCGCTCTCATCCTCGCTGAGACCGTCTATTTCAATCTTTTCCGGAACAGCCATGAAGCATTCATCAGTTTCCGTAAACTCGATTACGCGCGAGCGGTCGCCGCCCTCAACCAGAACTTTTACCGTACCATCCGGAAGCTTCAATAACTGCAGAATACTGGCCATAGTTCCAATGGTATACAAGTCATCTTTTACTGGGTCATCATCCACTGCATCCTTTTGTGCCAGTAGCAGTATCTCTTTACCGCTGTCCATCGCACGATCCAGTGCAACGATTGATTTTTCACGACCCACGAACAGGGGTATAACCATATTGGGAAAGACCACAACATCACGCAAAGGCAATACTGCTACAGGTTTATTCAGCTGACTGGGGTATTGCATGCTTTCATTCTCGCTCATTAGATATCGGCCTGGTTGTGTTATATATCGTTTGTTCTGACTTCAGCCTGCCACATTATGCAGACTGCTGTAGTATGGAAGATAGTGTCTGTAAAGCTTATTTCAAGCATAAAAGCACAGAGGCTTAATGTGGAATATCAATAATACAGACTTACCCCTCTATTTTTTCATGAATAAGAGAAGTAGCTATGTGATGTGGATGCTAATGCGTGGCAGCACCTGCTGAAACAGATTGTTCTTCTTCGTAAATGAATAAAGGCTGGGCACCATCTGTGATCGCGTTGACGTCGACAACCACTTCTCTTACACCTGTCATGGCAGGCAACTCGTACATGGTCTCGAGTAACGCATGTTCAAGGATAGATCGCAGACCGCGCGCACCGGTTTTACGTTCCATCGCTTTTTTGGCTATGGCACGAAGAGCCTCTTCGCGAATGGTAAGATCCACGCCTTCGAGACTGAAAAGCTTCCTATACTGTTTCACCAGTGCGTTTTTGGGTTCTTTAAGTATTCGAACCAGTGCTTCTTCATCCAGTTCTTCCAGCGTTGCAACAATAGGCAGCCGCCCGACAAATTCAGGAATCAAACCATAGTGAACAAGATCTTCCGGCTCTACGTCCTTGAGAACTTCACCTATCTTGCTCTCTTCATCCTTGCCCTTAATATTTGCGCCAAAGCCAATACCGCTTTTTTCTGAGCGATCACGGATGATTTTTTCCAGGCCGGCAAAAGCACCGCCAACAATAAATAGAATATTCCGGGTATCAACCTGCAGGAATTCCTGTTGAGGATGCTTTCTGCCACCCTGAGGTGGCACCGAAGCAATCGTGCCTTCGATCAGCTTCAGCAGGGCCTGCTGCACGCCTTCTCCCGAAACATCGCGGGTGATAGACGGATTGTCTGATTTACGCGAAATCTTGTCGATTTCATCGATATAAACGATGCCACGTTGTGCAAGATCTATCTCATAATCACATTTCTGCAGCAGTTTCTGAATAATATTTTCTACATCTTCACCGACGTAACCCGCCTCAGTCAGCGTAGTAGCATCGGCAATAGTAAAAGGAACATTCAGTAATTTTGCCAGCGTTTCAGCCAACAGGGTTTTGCCAGAACCCGTGGGACCAACAAAGAGTATATTACTCTTGGCAATGTCGACCTCATCAGTATCATTTTCATGCTTGATACGTTTATAGTGATTGTAAACCGCAACGGAGAGTATTTTCTTGGCATCCTGCTGCCCGATAACATAATTGTCCAGACGTTCTTTTATCTCGTGCGGCTTGAGAAAACCCTCGCCTTCGCCTTCTTCTTTCAGGTCGACATCAATTTCTTCACGAATGATCTCATTGCAAAGTTCGACGCATTCATCACAGACATAGACTGACGGGCCGGCAATAAGCTTGCGAACTTCATGCTGGGATTTCCCGCAAAAAGAACAATAAAGCAACTTTTCGTCGATATTATCTTTCTCGTCGTCTGACATCTTAAATACCTGTTACGGACACCTCTGTAAATATATACAGAAACTTATCAGGAACCTGACACTATTGGCAAGCCCTATAAGCCGTCAGTTATAGTGGTTTATTCAGGCTCGCTCCTGTCTGCAATGACTTTGTCGATAAGGCCGTATTTCAAAGCCTCTTCCGCTTCCATGAAACGATCTCTTTCTGTATCAGTCTCAATGGTGGAAAGATCCTGGCCGCTGTGCATCTGCAAAATTTCATTCAGGCGCTCCCGTACACGGAGAATTTCACGTGCATGAATTTCAATATCACTCGCCTGTCCCTGAAATCCACCCAGCGGCTGATGTATCATTATTCGAGAATGTGGCAAACAATAACGTTTACCGGCGGCACCACCGGTTAATATCAATGCACCCATGCTGGCGGCCTGCCCAAGACAGACTGTGCTGACATCAGGCTTAATGAATTGCATGGTATCGTAAATAGCCATACCCGATGTGACGGCTCCACCGGGAGAATTAACGTAAAGGTGTATATCTTTGTCTGGGTTCTCTGACTCAAGATAAAGCATCTGCGCAACGATAAGATTCGCCATGTGGTCTTCTACCTGGCCAACCATAAAGATCACACGCTCTTTCAGCAATCGGGAATAAATGTCGAATGCACGCTCACCTCTACCCGTGGTCTCAATGACCATGGGCACCAGCCCAAGCGCCTGTGGATCTACCATCTCGTTCCTGATTTCTGTCATGCTTACTCCTGTTTGCCAGCCTCGATTGCGGCGGGGTTTACCAGCTCCTGAAAGCTGACCGTCTTCTGTGTAATTTCAGCATCTTTCAGCAATTTGTCAACTACCATGCTTTCCAGAACCTGTGCTTCAATTTCTGACAGGCGCTTGCTGTCTGACTTGTACCATTCCACGAATGAAGCCGGATCCTCATAACTTTCAGCAAGTTTATGTAATCGCGTCTCGACCGCATTTGCATCTGGCCGCATTTTCTCGTTTTCAGTAACTTCGGCAAGAATCAGGCCCAGTGCCACACGGCGCTCTGCAAGTTTGCCATACATAGCCTGCATATTTTCATCTTTTTTTATGTCAGGCTGCTCTTTTTCGGCAGTCTCAAGCAGCATATTCTTTTCCTGAGCGACCAGGACCTGTGGTAAATCAATTTCATTGTTTTCCAGCACTGCCTGGAAAACAGTGTCCCGTGTCAAGATCGCCAGACGGTCATCAGCCTCGCGTGAAAGATTTTCTTTGATTTCCTCGCGAAACTTTTCCATGCCGCCTTCCTTTACACCGAAGGCTTCGGCCAGTTCTTCATCTATTTCAGGCAACTCTTCTTCAGCAACCTCAGTTGCCATTACTTCAAATACAGCTTCTTTTCCCGCCAGTTCTTCTGCATGGTAATCATCCGGAAAAGTGACTGTTAGTGTTCTTTCCTCACCTTCTTTTATGCCGATCAGCTGATCTTCAAAGCCGGGTACAAGAGAGCCTGAGCCGATGACAACTGGCATCGCCTTACCTTCACCACCAGCGAATGGGGTGCCGTCTACACTGCCGGTAAAATCCAGTGTTACGCGGTCGCCATCTTTTGCCTCGCCATCCTTTTTGTTCCAGTTCATGCGCTGACGACGCAGAGATTCCAACGTTGTATCAATGTCCTGATCAGATATTTCACATAGTGTTCGTTCTACTTTAAGACCAGTCAGAGCCAGTGCTGTTAGATCTGGAAAAACCTCAAAGGTAGCCGTATATTCAAGATCCTTGCCTTCACCGCCTGATGAGGTCTCTATTGAAGGTGGACCGGCAGGCCGAATTGCCTCCTGCCCCAGCGCCTCCTGATAAGATGACTGGATCAGGTCGCCGATGACATCCTTCATAACCTGTCCGAGATAGCGTGATCTCATAATTTTCATCGGGATCTTTCCAGGGCGAAACCCCGGCACCTTTACCTGTTTAGACAGTCGCAGCAATTGCCTGCTTATTTCGCTATCCACACGTTCAGCGGGAACTGAAATGGTCATTTTCCTTTCAATATTACCCGACTGCTCTACGCTTACCTGCATGTTAATATTCTCACTGGTTACTCTCTGGTTCCTTAAAAACGCTTCAATCAATCCATCAATGCGCCAAAATTTCAATAACTGGTGCGAAAGGGGAGACTCGAACTCCCACGGGTTGCCCCACTGGAACCTAAATCCAGCGCGTCTACCAATTCCGCCACTCTCGCTTAGTATCACGAACATTCCTGCCAAATAGGCTCTATATGGTCAGAAAATGTTACAGAACCGCGTGATTCTAGCGTAATACAGAATTAATTCAATCTACATCGAGCATCGCTCGCCATGAATTATTATTTTTCGCTTCGTCGTGATAGCCAGACTTCCAGCCCCTGCACGATGATGCCCAGATCCAGATCAAGCACCAGCGCAAGCTCATCACTGCCTAGCTGACAACCGTGTTTTTTCAGTTCCTGATAAAGATATCTCTTCACAGCCGGTGCCAGTGCCAGATCAGAGGCAGTATGCTCAAGCGCCAGTTCAGCCAGATCATCAATCATGCGATGCAAGGTATTTAAATAGATAACGGGTTCATCGAGCTGGCCAAAATGTGTCAAATACATCCGCTCCGGGTGCCAGCCCATCATCCGGTCAATGGAAGCATGCCAGGCAGGTGGATCAAACTGCACCGGGGTAGTTGGTGGAAAAATAAAAGAATGCCCGTCACATTCAAGCTCAGGGTAGGCAATACCGAAAGTATCTCCAGTGAAAAAACCTCTGCTCTGCTCATCCCATACACAGAAATGGTGCCTGGCATGGCCGGGAGTATCGAGAACCAGCAATTCTCTTTCACCAACACTGAAACGATGCATATCATCAGCTTCAATAACACGGCTTTCATCAACAGGGATAATTTCCCCTACGCTATCACGTAAGCCCTGCTTGCCATAAACCGCTTCTGCGCCGGCGATCAGTCGTGCAGGATCAATCATATGCCTGCTGCCAGAGGGATGTATCACCAGCCTTGCATTCGGGCAATACTGCATCAACTTTCCTGCCCCGCCTGCATGATCAAGGTGCACATGGGTAGGAACGATGAAATCTACATTTTTGAATGTTAGGCCCTGTTCAGTCAGCACTGCTCCTATGCGACTGCATGTCTGTTCTACACCTGTATCAATAACGGCAACACGTTTGCTATCGATGGCCAGATAACAGGCGGCCAGGCCGGCCCGCAAATAACCGGTATCAATTTGTATTATATTGTGGTCAAGTAGCTTGCTGTAGGTTTTCACTAAGGCAACCTGTTATATTTTAATATCAGTATCTTACATGTTTTTATTTTCTCTACAGATGTTATTATTGAACTATTAAAAAAGAAAGCCTGTAAATCAGGTTTCGGATAATCAGATAAACCACTTCTACGAAATAGATGACAGACGATACGGACAATCAGAAATACCGGGTAATCATGGATGGTTATTTTCTTGCAGACACCAGCAAGGCACAGGTGATTAGAAAGCTGAAGAGGCTGTTTGGTGTCTCTGAAGAGAAAATGGTGAATATGTTTGATGGCCAGCCAACCATCATCAAAAACCAGCTTCCTAAAAGCAAGGCCTATCAATACCTTAGAACAATCACCAATGCCGGCGCTGCCTGTCATATTGACAAACTGAACATGGGAGGTTCGGAAGAAACTACACAGCTTCCAGTGCATATCGATAGAGTCAGTGAATTAGGCGATATCGACCCTCTGGGTAACATTAAAAAGCGTATCCAGGAAAGAAACGATTTCAGTGAAGTCATGCGGCAGGAACTGCTGGAAATGGATGAGGTGCGTAAAAAAAGTGACCTGATCATTATCGTCCTGTTTGTTATTCTGTTTATGATCCTTATCGCCACAGTCATTTTTCTTTTCCTGCTTTGACTCGGAAAATACTCTCACTCCGCACCCCGGAGAACCTCTTATTGCATGCCATGTCTCTGTGGGTCCTCCATTAAGAGAAGATTAATGAAGGCTGGAAGCTTTATAGATACTTTCAAACTTTCAATACTTTAGACTCTATCTGCTGTATAATCCGCGCCTTTTCATTCCCTACTCGGCTAAAAACGTGTCACGCAAACTTCGAAATATCGCAATCATCGCCCATGTTGACCATGGTAAAACAACCCTTGTTGATGCCCTGCTTGAGCAATCAGGCACATTTGGTGAACGTGAACAGGCTCCAGAGCGTGCCATGGACTCGAATGATCTTGAGCGAGAACGCGGCATTACAATTCTTGCGAAAAACACATCAGTTGACTGGAAAGGTCACACCATCAATATCGTCGATACCCCCGGCCATGCGGACTTCGGCGGGGAAGTAGAGCGCGTACTGTCGATGGTTGACTCTGTACTGCTTCTGGTCGATGCAGTGGAAGGGCCGATGCCACAGACCCGCTTTGTTACCCAGAAAGCCTTTAATATGGGCTTCAAGCCTATCGTGGTCATCAACAAGATCGACCGTGACGGCTCACGACCTGACTGGGTCATGGATCAGACCTTTGATCTGTTTGACCGTCTCGGCGGCACCGATGAACAACTTGATTTCCCGGTCGTCTATGCCTCAGCCATCAATGGTTTTGCCACGCTCGACCCGGATATTAAAACTGACAACATGGATGCGCTGTTTGACATGATTATCGACCATGTCAGCGCGCCCGATGTCGATGTCAACGGCCCGTTGCAACTGCAGGTTTCCGCCCTGGATTATGATTCCTACAAGGGCATTATCGGTATCGGTCGTGTTTCTCGTGGCAAACTAAAACCCAATACACCGGTAAAAGTCATCGATACCGAAGGCAAGCAACGGAACGGGCGTGTGCTGAAGGTTATGGGTCTACATGGTTTGCAACGAACAGAAATAGAAGAAGCTGAGGCAGGAGATATCATTGCCTTCAGCGGTATGGATGAGTTATATATTTCAGACACCCTGTGTGACCCGGAGAACGTTGAGGCCCTGACGCCACTATCAGTCGATGAACCCACTGTCAGCATGTTCTTCCAGGTCAACAACTCACCTTTTGCAGGCAAGGAAGGCAAATATGTTACTTCCCGCCAGATTCGCGACCGCCTGCATAAAGAATTACTGCACAATGTCGCACTACGCGTTGAAGACACTGCGGATCCTGATAAATTTCGTGTTTCTGGGCGCGGCGAACTGCATCTTTCCATCCTTATTGAAAACATGCGACGCGAAGGCTTTGAAATGGGTGTCTCCCGACCGGTAGTCATCATACATGAAGTCGATGGAGAACAGCATGAACCCTATGAAATGCTTACAGTCGATGTAGAAGCGGACCATCAGGGCACCGTCATGGAAAAACTCGGTGAACGCAAAGGTGAATTGTCAGACATGCAGCCCGATGGGCGTGGTCGAGTCAGGCTTGATTATATTATCCCCGCCCGTGGACTAATCGGCTTTCGTACTGAATTTCTGACATCAACCCAGGGCACCGGACTGATGCATCATGTATTTGATCATTATGGCAAGGTTAAACCTGGTGAAGTTGGCCAACGAATGAACGGTGTGTTGATCGCCAATGGTTCGGGTAAGTGCCTTGGCTTTTCCCTGTTCAATCTACAGGAACGGGGCCGTTTGTTTATCGGTCCCGGTGCAGAAGTCTATGAAGGCAGCATCATTGGCATACACTCACGTTCAAACGACCTCGTCGTTAACCCGCTAAAAGGTAAACAGCTAACTAACGTCCGGGCTTCAGGTACCGATGAAGCGATTGATCTTGTTCCACCCATTAAATTAACACTGGAACAGGCACTGGAATTCATCAATGATGATGAACTGGTTGAGGTGACGCCGGAAAGTATACGTATTCGTAAAAAACTGCTGCTGGAACATGAGCGCAAGAAAGCCTCGCGGGTGCCTAAATCTGAAAGATAACCTTCTCTGTTAACCACAGAGGACACAGGGGAACACAGAGAAAACCTTTTTTGAATTAAACCATCATCGCACCCTTCGGGCATTTCATGCGGTCACGAACACCGTCGCGTGGCAATCTCTTTGTTTAGCTGCTGTCATTTTGAGATTGCTTCGACACAATGCTCCTCGCAATGACGAACCGAAGTTACCAGGATGTTTACATGATTCTGTTTTGCGCTGGTGTTGACGTACGAAAAAAATTATAAACGCCTCTGTGACCTCCATGCCCTCTATGGTGAAATAGCCTTTAGCCTTTAAATAGGAACTCTTCTATGCGTGATGCCACCCCTTCAGCTATTTACCTGAAAGACTACCGCAAACCCGATTATCTGATTGACACGGTTGACCTTGAATTTGATCTGCAGCAAGGACTGACTAAAGTTTTTTCGCGTATGCAGGTACGCCGTCGCAAAGGGGTTGCAGCATCTGCCGAGCTGGTTCTCGATGGACAGGAACTGGAGCTGGTCTCTGTATCTGTCGATGGCGTAGTAAGAATGCATAGTTCGCTTTCTGTAAGCGATGAACAACTTACTCTAAACGCGTTGCCAGTACGTTTCCTGCTTGAAATTATCTGCACCATCAGGCCTGAATTAAACACCAAACTCGAAGGCCTGTATAAATCCGGCAGCATGTACTGCACACAATGTGAAGCCGAAGGTTTCCGGCGCATCACTTATTTTCCTGATCGGCCTGATATCATGGCGCGTTTCAGCACCCGTATTACCGCAGATAAAACCGACTATCCGGTACTGCTGTCAAACGGCAACCTTGTCGAGAGTGGAGACAGTGATGGCAATCGTCACTGGGCATACTGGGAAGACCCCTACCCCAAGCCCTGTTATTTGTTTGCACTGGTAGCTGGTCCTCTATCTGTTCTCGAAGACAGCTACCGTACAGCATCAGGCCGTGAGGTCACGCTGAAGCTTTATACCGAGCCCCACAACAGCAGTAAAACCGATCATGCCATGCGCTCTCTAAAACAGGCCATGCGCTGGGATGAAGAGGTGTTTGGCCTCGAATATGATCTCGATAGTTTCATGATCGTCGCGGTTGATGATTTCAACATGGGGGCGATGGAAAACAAGGGGCTAAACATCTTTAACACTGCCTGTGTACTGGCCCGACCCGATACAGCAACAGATGCCGACTATGACCGCATACAGTCTATCGTTGGTCACGAATATTTTCATAACTGGACGGGTAACCGCGTCACCTGTCGTGACTGGTTTCAGCTTAGCCTGAAAGAAGGTTTAACAGTATTTCGTGATCAGGAGTTCAGCGCAGACCTGAATTCGCGTGCGGTTAAGCGTATTGAAGAAGTGCGCGTACTACGAGGTCATCAGTTTCCTGAAGATGACGGCCCTACGGCACATCCTGTCAGGCCTGATAATTACATAGAAATCAGTAACTTTTATACTTCAACCATCTACCGTAAGGGTGCTGAAGTGATCCGTATGATGCATACCCTGATCGGTGCAGATGCCTTTCGGCGAGGTATGGATCTTTATTTTCTGCGCCACGATGGCCAGGCGGTCACGACAGATGATTTTGTCACCGCTATGGAAGATGCAAGCAAGCAGGACCTAACTCAATTCCGTCTCTGGTACAGCCAGGCCGGTACACCAGAACTTGAGATCAGCACACAGTTTGACGAAGAGAAAGCTGAACTGAGAGTTGAGGTCAGTCAGCACACGCCAGACACTCCTGGCCAGACAAATAAACGGGCCCTGCATATTCCTTTCTCAATCGGCCTGTTGGATGAAGGAGGCAAAGACATCGCCGTGCAACTGGACAGCGAAGTTAATGCCCCCGCAGCAGGCACCCGGACACTGGATATACGCCACAACAGGGAAACTTTTATATTCAAAACGGGTGACAGGCGCCCACTACTTTCCCTGCTGCGAAACTTCTCTGCACCGGTTCGTATCACTAGCAGGCAACCACAGGAAGAGCTTTGCTTTCTGCTGCGTCTCGACAGCGACCCGTTTAATCGATGGGAAGCCGGTCAGCAACTGGCCATGAGTCAGATGCAGGCACTGATAGCGGATATAAACCATCAGGTTCCAGACAGTATCTTCGATGCATTTGCAGAAGTCCTCGGCAATACGGAACTGGATCAGGCACTGATCGCCGAAATCTTCACCCTGCCGGGTGAAGGCTATCTTGCAGACAACATGGAAACTGTGAATGTAGAAGGCATACACAGGGCAAGCCTCCGCTTCAGAGGGCTGCTTGCAAAAAAACTGGAAAACCAGTTCAGCGCTATTGCAGAAAAAAAGAAAATCAATAAACCATACAGTTTTAATGCTGAAGATGTTGCCAGGCGACGATTACACAACCTGTCACTGTCATTCCTGATGGAATTGCCCGACAGAAAATATGTAGAACTGTGTTTGAACCATTTTCAGCGGGCGGACAACATGACCGACAGTCTGAGCGCCCTGGTTGCCCTGTCCAATCGCGACTGCGATGCCTGCAGTCAGGCACTGAATAGCTTCTACGAAAAATGGTCTGCGGATGTTCTGGTCGTGAATAAATGGCTATCCGTACAGGCCATGTCCCGACTGCCCGGCACCCTCGACAAAGTCCGTCAGCTGACCAAACACGACGCCTTTGATATCAGGAACCCTAACAAGGTGCGCGCACTGATAGGCAGTTTCTGCGGTGCGAATCAGGCTCAGTTTCATGCCGCGAACGGTGATGGGTACGTATTTTTGACCGGTAATGTAATAGAACTTGATGCACTGAACCCGCAAATTGCCGCCCGATTATTAACGCCTCTTACTCGATGGCGGCGCATGGATAGCAAGCGGCAGTCACTGATGAAACAGGCATTGGAAACCATTCTTGCACACCAGGGGCTTTCCCGTGATGTGTTTGAGATAGCCAGTAAGTCGCTGGCCTGATTAATTATCCACCCGTAGGAGCGTCGCTCGGCTCGATTGTCATGGTTTCGCATAATATTGAAAACAATAGCGCCGAGCGACACTCCTGCGAAAGGCGGATTTTGAACAGTGATTTCTCCCTGCAACCAACGCCACGGATAACACGGTTTTTTAGAATGGAACATCAGCTATAATCGACATAAATTAACTTTGTGATCTCCTGATGAACTCATCCAGCCCGGCAACAATTGCTGACCTTTCCTTTGATTCTCTGAATACCGTTTCAGGGCTACAGCAATTTGACCAGATTTTTCTGTCTGTGCTGGCTGACAAAGACCCATCGCTGCACAATAAATTACTTGCCTACCGTCAGTATAAAACAGATTTCACTGCCATTGAGCTGAGCGAATTTCTGCTTGCACTGGCTCCGCATATCGAAGCATTCATAGCACAGAACTTCGATATCGAAAATGAAACAAAGACATCGTTCGAGCGAATTGCCAACGAAAATGTAATTCATATATTTAAGAAACAATTTATCCAGCGCCGCTCACGCCGATATCGTGGTGAAATGGATATTCCTTTTGCAGAACTCAACAATTGGCTGGTTCAGCAGCTTGGCGACGGCGAAGACAGAGAACTTGCCGTCTCTTACTATGCTGTTAGTTTACTTGAGGATACTGAACAATTTGCGGATGACATCAAGCAACTAACACAATGGGTCATCCACATTCGAAAAAATAATGCGGCGCCCGATATCCTGGAAAACTGGACCAGCTTCAAATTACCGAAGCTTATCGATTATGCCCAGTTAGTCCCACTGGAAGACATCGGCAAAGACCCTGTGGGCAGATGCCAGGCAAGCCCGGAAAGTCATGTAAGACGTGATGGTTTCAGCCTCACCGATCACAGGATGAACCTGCGTCAGATAATGGGTGAGGTTAATTACTGTATCTACTGCCACGACCATGACGGGGATTTCTGCTCACACGGTTTCCCCGAAAACAAGAAGGACCCCAACTCAGACTTTCGCGTTAATCCGTTGGGTGAAACCTTGACGGGTTGCCCCCTGGGAGAAAAGATCTCCGAGATGCACCTGCTCAAGCGCGATGGTCATGATATTGCCGCACTCGCTATGGCGGCACGTGATAACCCCATGCTCCCCGCCACCGGCCATCGTATCTGTAATGACTGTATGAAAGCCTGTATCTATCAGAAGCAGGATCCCGTTAACATCCCGGAAGTTGAAACCGGCATCCTGACTGATGTACTGAAACTGACATGGGGCGTCGAAATTTATTTGTTACTGGTACGCTGGAACCCTTTACGACAGGAACAATACCTGCCTGAAGAAAATAACCAGCGCCGCGTACTTGTCGTCGGCCTCGGACCTGCAGGTTTCACCATGGCTCATCATCTCAGCATGGCAGGCTGCAATGTCACCGGTATAGACGGTTTGAAGCTTGAGCCGCTGGACGAGCATCTCCTGGCATCACCCATACGTCATTATTCCAGCATCGTAGAATCGCTGGATGATAGAATACTGTCAGGGTTTGGCGGAGTAGCTGAATATGGAATAACCGTACGCTGGGATAAAAATTTTCTCAAACTGATTTACATCAGCCTGGCAAGACGGGAAAACATCGGCCTTTCCGGCGGTGTCCGCTTCGGCGGCACACTGACCATCGAAGATGCCTGGGATGAAGGTTTTGAACATATCAGCATTGCCAATGGCGCCGGTCTGCCCAGGGTCATACCAATGATCAACAGCCTTGCTCGCGGCATGCGGCAGGCCAATGACTTTCTGATGGCGCTGCAGCTGACCGGAGCGGCAAAATTCGACAGCCTGGCAAACCTTCAGGTGCGCCTGCCTGCCGTGGTCATCGGCGGTGGACTGACCGCTATCGACACTGCTACTGAACTACAGAGTTATTACATTCGTCAGGTCGAAAAGGCCCTCATACGTTATACAATTCTTGAACAATCAATGGGCAGGGAGAAAATCTTTGCCGGTCTGGATGAAGAAAATCAGGGCATACTCGAGACCTTTCTCGAACATGGCAAAGCCGTTGCCACCGAAAGAAAGCGGGCAGCCGGCTGTAATGAAATACCGGACTTTCTTCCCCTGTTGCGACAATGGGGCGGTGTTACTCTGACCTACCGCCGCGGCCTGAACGAATCACCGGCATATTTGCGCAACCACGATGAAGTCATCAAGGCTTTGCAAGAGGGTATTTTTTATGCTGAAGGAGTAGAACCTGTCGAAGCCATGCTTGATGAGTATGGCCATGTAGCAGGGCTGCGATGCAGAGTTAAACAACAACGCGATGGCCGCTGGCTTGCTAGCGAAGAGCAAATTCTCCCGGCACGCGCCATCATGGTGGCTGCCGGCGCATCACCCAATACAATTTATGAAAATGAATACCCGGGCAGCTTCAAAATGGATGATAACCATTTTTTGCCGCATGTCTGCCACCCTTCAGGGGTCCAGCCAGTTGCTGTCGCCGATAACTGCAAAGCTGTCGAATTCGGCCCTTTCACCTCCTATGCGTATCAGGACAAACGCATCAGTTTTATCGGTGATACTCACCCGGTATTCCATGGCAGCGTGGTAAAAGCCATTGCCTCTAGCCAGCGCACCTATCCAGAAATCATCAAGTTACTCAATCAGCAACCGGATGATCCATTGCGTAAAGAGTTTGAAAATTTCGCATCAGAATTCCAGCAGAAGCTGTCTGCATCAGTCGATCGAGTTAATACATCTCACCCTGCAGTAGTGGAAATATGGGTAAGAGCACCGATGGCTGCCAGAAACTACCAGCCCGGGCAGTTTTTCCGCCTGCAGACTTTTGAAAAGTACAGTCGTGTAGTGGCCGACACACGTTTGCAGATTCCCTTGCAAACAGTCAGTGGTGCCGGTGTGGACGGGGATTGCGTACGACTACTGCTGCTGCGCTATGGGGCCAATGCACACATAGCTGAACGACTGAAACCCGGCGACCCTCTGGTGCTGATGGGTCCAACTGGCTCACCGGCAGAACTGGGGCATCAACGTACTGTAATGGTCATCGCCGGGGCGTGGGGTGCTGCGGTAATGATGGATCTGGGCAAGGCACTGCGTGCAGCAGGTAACCGCGTTCTGCTCTTTGCATCCTTTCGCTGCCAGGATGACATCTATTTTAAAGACGAACTGGAACAATGTGCAGACCAGATAGTCTGGGCCAGTACTACTGATTCACTGATTGACTGCCGCCGCCCACAGGACAGCAGTGTCCAGCAGAACAACATCATTGAACTAATCAAGGATTATAATAGCGGTGATATTACTGCTGGTAATGAAGAAAACCAGATCAGGTTATCCGATGTGGATGAAATAATGATTATGGGTTCTACCGGCCTTCTGAAAGCAATGCAGCATTCACTTAAAGACGACCTCAAGCCTGTATTCAAGGATGATGTGCATGCCACCGGTACTGTCGGTAGCCCGATGCAATGCATGATGAAAGGTGTTTGCGGGCAATGTCTGCAATGGCAGATAGACCCGGCCACAGGTAAACGTACACGAGCTGTGTTTTCATGTGCCAAACAGGACCAGCCACTGTCATGGATAGACCTTGATAACCTCGGTGCACGCCAGGCACAGAATCGATTATCAGAATACATGACCGGTTTATGGGCAAACCATGTATTTTCGGGCATCTAGTATGGGGTAGTTACGGAACCTCTGATGTGTCTGGACGAAGTAGATTGCGATCTAAAATATTCAGGTTTGAGGTGAGAATCGCACGGCCGCTCAATGACGTCCTGTCATCGCGGCACTTGTACATCCATGTACTTCGTAATCGCTAGCTATTGCGAAGATTTTTGACCGGAGGAAATGCCCGTGGTGCAACGAAAAAACTGGATATTTCAGGCGTGAGTTACGAGTAATGAATTGATCAGCGGTTCCTTAACTCAGAAATGGATTACATTAGTGTATATATCTTCTGGCTTGACCGGTCTGCTGAAGTAGTAGCCCTGTGCCATATCACAACCACTCTCAAGCAGGAAGTCATACTGCGTTTTCATTTCAACACCTTCCGCAATGACAGCAATCCCCAGCTCTCTTGACATGTTTATGATGCCGCGAATCAAGTTACTGTCAGCTTCATCATCCGGCACACGCTGGATAAAGGCCTGATCAATTTTCAGGATATCCACGGCAAAGCGACGCAGGTAACTAAGAGAAGAGAATCCCGTTCCAAAGTCATCGATTGCTATCTGGCATCCTACCTCACGTATCTGCTCCAGTATTTTTTCATTTCTAATGTTGTTTTCCATCAAGCTGTTTTCTGTAATCTCCAGGATAATTCGGTTCGGTTCAATATTAAAATACTGCAGTTGATTGCGTAAGAAAATTACAAAGGTATCATCCTGCAACTGACGCGGCGATAAATTAATCGACAGGCTATAACGCTTGCCTTCCTGGTTATCCAGGGCATGCAGGTGTAGTAGAGCAGTTCGTATAACAAACTGGCCTATCGGACGAATCAGACCTGTCGTTTCAGCTAGCGGGATAAAGTCTGCCGGCGAAATATTAGGAAAATCAGGGTGTGCAAATCGTAATAAAACCTCGAACAGGTCACTGGACTTGGTATTTAAGTTAACAATGGGCTGGAAAACGAGTGAAAATCTTTCTTCCTGGATTCCTGTGCGTAGGACGCTGTCAAGATGCAGCTGTTTCTCCATTCGCTCATGCATATCACCTTCATAAAACTCATAGGCATCACCACCGCGATTTTTTGCATGATACATTGCAGTATCGGCAGCACCGATAAGTTCGTCAGGGGATTCGCCATCGGAAGGAAAAGAGGCAATTCCAATACTTGCAGACAGATGTATCTCATGTTGCAGGATACGAAAAGGCTCTGCCAGCGTACGAAGGATATTTTCCACTACCTTTGATTTCTGGATTTCTTCTCGGGACTTATGCAATGCGACAATGAATTCATCACCACCAAAGCGGCAAACCAGTGTTTTTAAATCTGCTGCATGTCTTATTCGAGAGCCCGCTTCTGCCAGCAAGGCATCACCGACGCTGTGTCCGAATGTATCATTGACCCATTTAAAGCGGTCGAGATCAATAAAAATAACAGTGACGGGGCTTTCCACCCTGAGGGCGGTATCAAGCAATGTACGAAACCGGGTGGAAAAGAAAAATCGGTTAGGTAAATCAGTCACTACATCGTAATTTGCCTGCCTGAAAACTGTATCCTGTGCATGCACCTGTTTGCTGATATCAGTCATCACGCACAAACTCGTCACGACATCCTCATCATCACTATCAGGACGCAGTGAAATAGTATTTATCAAAACATCCACTTTCTCACTGGTGTTCGTTCTGATGCAGGTTTGAAAATTTGATAAGCGGCCACCATGATCAAGCTTCTCTGGAATCTCGTTACCTTTGCCAGGGAAATTCTCACAAACCATTTCAGATAGCGTAAGCCCGATTAAGGAAGCTTTTCTATAGCCCAGCTTCTGTAAAAAATAAAGACTGGCATCGGTAATCACACCATTTGTGTCCATAGAAAATAGTAGCGCTGGTGTTTTATTGTAAAGATCCTGATAACGCAGTGCGCTCTCCACTAAAAATCGCTGATTTTTATTAAGAGAACGCTGCATAGCATTGAAGGCCGCAGCGAGAGAACCAAATTCATCGTTGCTCTTCCATTCAATCAATACCGTATTTTCCCCTTTGGCATTTTCTGCAAGAGCATCCATAATTCGGTGAATAGGGGCATGTATATGTTGTCGGTAGACACGAACCATTACTATAGTAATGACAAGCAGCGATATGACAAGCAGGATAATTACCTTTACCATTTCAACAAGGACTGTATTCTGATAATTCACCGGAGCCAGTTGATAGCGGACTACACCCGCTGTTTTTTCACCGGGGTTCCCGACTACTTTTTTTATTTTTCTTGATACAGGTGCGGTTTGCTTACGGTCCATCTTCCCTACTGTTGCAATCACCTTGCCGGTGTTGTCACTCAACTCTATAAATAGAAAATTTTTATTAGCTGCTGCGGCCTTCAGGAGTTTTTCAGCACTGTCGTGATCAAAACTCCCGATATCATCTGGTAACGCCTGACCCAGTAGGCTCAGGAATAATTCCTGTGATGTAAGTAGCCTGTTTTCTGCTGAATGCTTCTCATACAGGACTATCAATATACCTGCCGCGAGAATTGTAACCACAAGTGAAGGTATCAACACACGCATAAAAGTGTATTGAACTGTCCGTTTCTTATTTGAGAAAAAATTCATTAACTCACGATATCACTAATTACAACTCAAATTTTTTATATTTTTATTCATTGATTGACTACCCTGTCTCACTCTGGATCAATCCTGAGCCTCCTGGCAACACCACCGAATTCATATAATGCCAGGCCAGTCAATATCATAACCGCACCCGCAACTATTTGCAGGCTTAGCGGCTCATCATTCAAATATTTTCCGAGCAGCAATGCCGTAACCGGTGTTACCAAAGTTATCAGCGACACACGGGTGGCACTAACATGCTTAAGTATATAGAAAAAAAGAGCAAATCCCACCACTGATCCAAAAAATGCCAGATACAGGATTGATATTCCAGCGCGGGTAGCAATCACCTCAGGAATATCACCATCAATCAAATACCAGCTAAAGAGATAAAACGGCATAGCAAACATAAGTCCTGTCGCTGTAATAGTCAATGCAGGTATACCCTGATTGTGTTGTTTAACCTTTATTGCCGTAAATGAATATATGACAGTGGACAACAAAACAGCCACTACTCCCAGTACAGCGTTCATACTGAGCGTAAATCCTGTAGTAAATATCAGGGCGAGTCCCGCCAGCCCGAGAAGCAGTCCCAGCAGCTTATCTTTACTGAATTCATTCTCACCATAGAGAACAAACATTGTCAGCCCGGTGATGATTGGCGACAAACCAAAAATCAATGATACCCAGCCTGAAGGGATATACTGGGCCGCCCAGTATACGAACATCATCGAAACTGCTATTCCAAGCCCGGAATAGAGATATGTCTTAATTGCAGGTTTATGCCATGGAATGTCCAGTCGCATGATAACAGTCAAAAATATAGCTATTGTCGCACCCAGCACCATTCTGCTCGAGACGGCAAACATAAAACCGGTCCCCTCCGAACTCCACTTTATCGCCAGCGGCGTAGTCGTCCAGATTAAGATAACCGTTAGATATGACAGCGGTACTGACATGGCATGCCCTCTTTGGCATAAAAAAAGGCCGCAGTCCTGAAAACTGTGGCCTTTGTTAGCGGTAATACTAAAGATATGTTACATCGTTTCACCCACGCAAAGACCACAGCACGCATGCCAGACCAGGCGCACCGGATACTTTGCAAATTTGATAGCAGTGATAATTAACATAGTGCATACAGTTTGCCTAAACAGAAGTGAAACTGTCAAGCACAAAGATTAAGGAGCCTCTAGTTAATTCATGAATAATTATATTGGATCAAGTACCTGATATAAATATTCAGTATTACATAAGGTGCCCAAATCATTGTTTTTGGCATGTGATAAGGCAATACAAATATCCAAAAATAGTATTTTGGTCTATTATGAATGAGTTGCAGGGCTTGTCCCATTGCGTCCTCTGATGACCAGGCACGGACAACAATAATATTTAATACAAGCTTTTGCCGGTATTTATATAGGAACCTCTGTTAGTACCGTGTATGTCAGATTGTGATTCAAAACTGCCATATCAAGTCGGGGTCCCACTCAATTGCTAGCTACTGTGAAGACTCTTATACATAGAGAGGACTGAATTTGGATTCAAGATGAGTAAAAGAACAGATTACAGCGATAATCCAGGGACAAAATATACCAACCTCCCGGTAAAGATTACCGGCATTGTTTTTTGGGGGCTGGTACTACTCGGCCTCGTAGCCTCAACAGCTTTTATCAGTTTCCTTGAGTCCCAACTCACCACTGAGCGTGAACTTAAGCTTAACCTTACGCATGACTCAGTAAAATATATCTTCAGCACCTCACAGCCTGTGTCTGCTATGAATCAGACATCAGCGCTTGAAGCTCTCCGTGAACGTTTTGGATTCATCTCCATGGAAGTGCTGATCGATGGTGAAGTTATACGTACTGGAGAACATCAGGACAACATGGAAGTCAGTGAGTCAAGTTTTACTGTCTATACCACATTGAAAAATGGTGGGGAAATTCGGCAACAGGTGCAACTGAAAATATATTTATCACCATTAAAAGATGAAATATCCCGATATCGAAAAAATATCCTGATTATTATGGGGCTAATTTTTCTTGGGTTCGCTTTTATACTTCAGGCCCTTTTAAAATACGTTCTGTCACGCCCCATCATCAGCATGGTAATGGCTGCTGATGGTATAGTCAGAGGCGACAGCAGCATTCGCTTTGATGAAAAAAGAAAGGATGAGTTCGGCTTTCTTGGATCATTCATCAACCGGGTGCTCGACCATCTGACAACCAAACAGAAAGAGCTGGAAAATTCACTTTCCAGCCAACAAATCGCAGAGCAGTTTCTATCACGTGAAAAGGAACGTGCCGAAATCACTCTTTATTCAATTTCTGATGCCGTCATCACGACTACACGTTCCGGCCACATTGATTTTATAAACCGTGCAGCAGCAGAGCTTTCCGGGCTGGACG
>JBLYYR010000222.1:0-3257 GCA_048550195.1 Arenicellales bacterium | reverse complement strand
CTTGGGTCATGCGTTGCAATGCTTTGGTAATTTCTTTTCCACTATGCACGTATTGCTGCACTATTTCCAAAGGGGTTGTTTTTTTATACCGTAAAATGGTTGTAAGAATGTCTTCAATAACTTGCTGAGGTACTAGGTTACGCATTCTCAACCAGCGGGCAAATAATCCATATTTAGGAGCTACAGCAAGAACCACAAGGAATTGTAGGGTGCAAAACAACATTATGGCACCACCTCCTGCTGAATCGAGCCAGACACAGAGATAGAGGCCGCCGACAACGCTTGTTACGCCAAAAAGGGCGGCAAGCCACATCATACGGTCAAGACGGTCACATAAAAGATAGGCAGTTGCAGCAGGTGTGATTAATAAACCAACGACTAGGATAACACCCACCATACTCACGGCACTTACCACGACCAGAGACACACAGGTCGTCAGAACATAGTCGATAAGCAATACAGGTAAACCGATGGATGCGGCCATGATCGGGTCAAATGTGGCCAATTGAAAATGCCTGAAGAAAAGTATCAATATTGTAAGTACAGTTGCTGCGACGAAGGCGCTCACCCACAGGTCGCTATCGGCGACACCAAGAATATCACCCATAATGAAATGCATAAGATCTATATGGATGTAGTGGCGGAAAATAGAGACGACGACAACACCAAGAGCAAAAATCCCAGTATACATGATACCAATGGCAGTATCCTCTTTAACCCTAGATATTCTAGAAACAAAACTAATAAGTGCTACTGTAGCAATAGCGGCAATGAGTGAGCCAAGAAGCATGCCGGGAGCATGTGCTTCTGCTCCAAACAAGAGTTTCATCACAAGATAGCCACCTGCGACCCCTGCAATCATAGCATGGGATAATGCGTCACCAAGAAAAGCCATACGCTTTAAAACCACCAGGCATCCGACAACACCAGCAACAATAGCAACAATCGAACCGCCGATGAGTGCTTTCTGGAAATATGTTTCTGTGAGAGGAGCAATGAATAATTCGTACATCAAGAATCTCCCTTCTTTATAATATCACTAAAAATGCGCAAACGACCTTCGTAGACATTACTTAACAGTTCTTCATTCAAAACCATTTCTGGAGTACCGAAAGCATACATTCTCTGTTTTATAAGCATAAGTTTGTCAAAATATTCGGCAGCAGTTGAAAGATCATGATGAACAACAACCAGCGTTTTACCATTCTGCTTTGCACGTTCAAGTACGTCAAGAATAGCTCTTTCAGTTGCTGCATCAACACCGGCAAATGGCTCGTCAAGTAAGAGGATATCACTTCCCTGGGCGAGAGCACGAGCAAGGAATACTCTCTGCTGCTGTCCTCCGGACAACTCACCAATCTGCCTATCAGCAAAATCCTGCATTCTCACCATATCAAGAGCTGTCAAAGCAGCATCACGATCCTCGACTCTAGGTGTGGTATACCAGGGGATTTGTTGGTAACGCCCCATAAGTGCAACTTCTTTGACGGTTATAGGGAAATCCCAATCTACAGCCCCGCGCTGTGGTACATAGGCGACCTCGCCTTTTGCCTTTTGGGCACTTTTACCGTTGATCTGCACAGTACCAAGATCAGGTTTAACAAAACCTAATACGGCTTTTATAAAGGTTGATTTTCCAGCACCGTTTGGGCCAATCACCCCCACCAACTGATCACTTTCTATTTGCACACTGACATCAAGGAGAGCCGGTTTTGCTTGGTAACTAACAGTTAAATGTCTAACATCGATTACGCTGGGCCGTTTAGTGGTCATGGCTGGCCTCTTCGGCTTGAGAATAGTTAAAACTTATCGTTCCTGAAACGAGCGCTCCCTGATCAGCCCAGACCGTTCTATCCACAATGAGAGTATTGTCCTGGTAGAACTTTACCCTTATGCCGTGTTCTAAGGTGTTTTCAGACAAAGGCGGGCTGGCATTAACATATATCTCGTTGTGTCCAGTGAGCACTCCACCAACTTTTGCATTGCGAATTGTCTCTCCACGCTGAAACTCCAATACGTTCATGTCTAACGCTTTACCATTGAGTTTCACTTCAAACGAAGAAGCACTATTGTCAGAAGTTTTTAAAGCAAAGGGATCATCTTCTGTTGAAAATGTAGGTGTTAATTCAAGGGCATACTGCCCCTTAACAGTCAGGTCAATTGGTGTTGCTGCAACGATAAGTTCACGTTTTGCGTCTCTGTGGGAAATGTAATTCCAGAGCCCTCCAACGATAACAATCCAGATAGCCACAACCATTAAAAATCTCATGATTCTCCTATTTGAGTGCGTTAACTATCAATATTACATTCTCTCTCATCATGCCGATATATGTCTCGCCGGCAGAGTCTTCTGGCCCCATTGAATCGGAATAGAGTTCCCCTCCAATTTTCACACCAGTCTCTTTTGCAATTTCACGTATTTGCTTGGGATTTATTGTGGTTTCAACAAAGAGAGCTGGCGCACCGGATTCTTTAATAGATTGGATAACCTTTCTTCTGCGTTCAGGGGTCATCCCACCTCCGACCTCTGCACCTGTAGACCATCCAACGGGTGCTATAGAGAGAAAATTATTGTTTGCATTCAACTTAAACTCAGTACAGAAATAATTAAAGGCATCATGGGTAGTTACGAGAATACGACGCTGGGTTGGGATTCGGTTAATCTGCTGTCGTATCCACGAATCCAAGACCCTTAATTGTTGCAGGAATAAAGTAGCACGCGCCTCATACTCTTCTTTACCGTCAGGGTCGAATTGAACCAAACCTTTCACTATGTTGTTGACGTATACAGCCACATTTTTAGGTGAGAACCAGGCATGTGGGTCAGCCACTTTTTCCCCACCACTCGAGATAGAAAGAGGTTGTATACCATCGGTTGTTGTTATTATGGTCTTACCTGCATCTGTAGCAAGGGTCGACATCCAATTCTTCCCTTCAAGGTGTAGTCCATTTTCCAAACATAAATCGGCATCAAGTACCACCTGGACGTCATCGGGAGTCGGTTGGTACGTATGGGGATCCGCCCCCGGAGCAAGTATACTTTTCACTACTAGGCGGTCACCAGCAACCTGTCGCGTAAAGTCAGCAATCTGCGTTGTCGATGCAACAATGATAGATTTACCCTCATTTGCTCCAGTGACGGAATAAAAGAGCAAGCTGAAAAACAAAACCAATGTGTAAAAAAAATATCTTTTCATACCTTCTCCCAATGACTCTCATCTGATAATTATACAAATGGTGAAATAACAGAATCTTAT
>JBLYYR010000221.1:0-4235 GCA_048550195.1 Arenicellales bacterium | reverse complement strand
TTCAATCGATGCTAATTCGTTTTTCGTTGCAGGCAATGTGTTGGCTATTCTTACCAGTACTTTGTCAGCCAGAATCCAGCTTCTCGGCTTGTCTCTTGACTGGGCCAGAGCTTCGCGCCAGCTGGCCAAGGCTTTGGCAGCAGCCAGTTGCCGACCAGCCATTTGTCGCAGTGCATTCATACGCTGCCAGGCATTGCTTTCATTTATGGCAAAAACAGATGATTTCGTGATTCCCTGCATTTCTGCAGTAAACCAGTCGTGGCGGCCCACAGATTCAAGTTCGGCGGACAGGGAATCATGCATGGCAGGCAGATAGCGGACATCATCTTCTGCGTAACAAATCTCTTCCTCTGATAACGGGCGATTACACCATCGTGCCCGGGTATGCGCCTTGCTGAGCTTTACATTACAAATATCTTCTACCAGTGCAGCATAAGAAAGCTGATCACCCTTGCCGATAAAGGCAGCGGCCACCTGTGTATCGAAGATATTGGGCGGTATTTCATCAAATAATAAATGAAATATTTCCAGATCCTGGCTGCAGGAATGCATCAGCTTTACAATGTCTTCGCGCAGCAACACCTCTTTTAACGGTGTAAGATCCTTGATTACGACAATGTCCACACAGGCTATGCCGGCATCACCGGACAACTGAATCAGGCAGGGTTCCGGGTAATAGGTTCGTTCGCGCATGAATTCCGTATCCACACCTATCCAGCTGCCTTTTTGCAATTCAGTGCAGAATGCCTTTAACTCATCCGCACTCTCGATATAAAATGACTCGTTATTACTCATAGTGATCCTGACTAGTTCTTTATAGGCTTATTCTCTCATGACCACCCTGCTCAACCCAACAGACAATACACTAGTGTAGTGTTTCATATTATTTAACGATTAAGAGGCTCACAAATGGTTCAAGACAAGACGCGGTTCGCAGGCAATGGTAATTCCCCTGGCAAGAACTGCAACGCCGTATTGAGACATTTGTGGGTCTCCCTTCGGGCGCGGCGAGAAACCGTCATCTACGGCGTTAACTTCCTTGCAAAGGGAACAACCATTTGCTGCGAAACCTGCCTTGTAGCTAACAGCTTCTCGTCGCGCTTAATCGTCAAATAATATGAAACACTACACTAGCCCAGTGAATTCACTCCTTATTCTCTTTTTTGACCTGATACGGCTACGACGTGGCCCGCAGGATCTGCCCGCTTCACAAAACCTGCTTATCATTACCGGCTTATTACTCATCGTGACCGCTATACTCGGTGACCAGATGAACGATGACTTCAGCGGCCGACTGATTTTTGCCGTGAGTCAGGTTGCCATTCTGACTGCCACCGTATGGGGCATTCTTGCATTAAACCGGAAATCGGAACGGGCGGTACAGACGTTGACTGCCTTCTACGGCACCAGCGTGCTGATACAACTGGCCATCTGGCCTTTTCGCAGCTGGTTACTGTCGACGCCCGAAGAAGCCCAGCAACAGGTCACAGTCCCGCTGTTTGCTGTTGTGGCACTTGCAATCTGGTCGTTTGTGGTAATGGTTCATATCTACCGCAATGCGCTGGACTCCAGCAGAGGCAAGGCAATAATGATGAGTGTCATCACGCAGATGATCGTTGGCCTGAGCATACTGACACTGTTTGCCAGTCAGATGGAAATGGTAAAGTAGTCGCTATGCATATTCACATCCTCGGCATCTGCGGCACCTTCATGGGCGGCATTGCGGTGCTGGCAAGAGATATGGGCGTAACCGTCACCGGTTCAGACAGCAACATCTACCCGCCGATGAGTACCCAGCTGGAAGAACTTGGCATCAACATCAGCCATTATGATGCCAAAAATCTCGATCCTGAACCCGACATAGTCGTTATCGGCAACGCCCTGTCCCGCGGCAACCCGGAAGTCGAGGCTGTACTTGAACGGGACATGAATTATATTTCCGGTCCACAGTGGCTGGCTGAGCATTTCTTACGAGGCCGCCATGTACTGGCGGTTGCCGGCACTCATGGCAAGACCACGACCAGTAGCATGCTGGCCTGGATCCTTGAATATGCAGGCCTGGAACCCGGCTTCCTGATTGGTGGAATACCGCAGAATTTTGGTATCTCTGCACGTGCTGGAGGCGGTAAATATTTTGTTATCGAAGCGGATGAATACGATACAGCCTTCTTCGATAAACGCTCAAAATTTATTCATTACCACCCGAAAACCCTTATCCTGAATAACCTCGAATTTGATCATGCTGATATTTTCAGCGATCTTGATGCGATCAAGCAGCAATTCCATTTTCTGATACGCACTGTGCCCGGCTCAGGGCAGCTGGTCATTAATGCCGATGATTCATCACTGCAGGATGTAATCAATAAAGGCTGCTGGTCGGAGAAAACCTGTTTCAGCCTGTCTGACAGAACCGATTGTGACTGGCAAATTGGCCAATCCGCAGCAGACTATTCAAACTTTGATGTTTTGCATAATGGCCTGCCACAGGGCTCGCTGGACTGGGCCTTAATGGGTGCTCATAATGCAGCCAACGGACTGTCTGCTATTGCTGCCGCTGCACATATAGGCATAACACCCGACAAAGCGATCGAAGCTTTAAACAAGTTTAAAAATGTTAAGCGGAGAATGGAAATCCGCGGCACTATCAATGATGTCACGGTATATGATGACTTTGCCCACCACCCGACGGCCATCGCAACTACCCTGCAAGGCCTTCGAAAACATTCCGTAGATGAAAGGATACTCGCTGTTCTCGAGCCGAGATCCAATACAATGAAAATGGGTATACACAAAGAGACCCTGATCAACTCACTGCAGCTGGCGGACAGTATTTTTATCTATCAACCTGAAAACATCGAATGGAGTATAGCCAATCAGAAAAATAGCGGATCACCGGGGCTTGCCATTCATACCGATATTGATATGCTAGTCGACGAAGTGGTTTCCATGAGTCTGCCCGGTGATAGTATCCTGGTCATGAGCAATGGCGGCTTTGCAGGAATTCATGAAAAATTATTACTGGCTTTAGAGCACAAACATCCATTGCCAGAAACATCAAATACCTAACCCGGAAGTATTGGAATGAAAATGAAGAAAATCCTGATTCTCCTTTTATCTCTCACCCTGTCGCCCACCCTTTTGATGGCCGAAGAATATTCTGAAGGAATTGAATATACCGCGTACAAAAAACCTTTTCCTGTCACTACTGGTGACAAGATAGAAGTACGGGAAGTCTTCTGGTACGGCTGTCCGCATTGCTTTACCCTTGATGCGCCTCTAAATAAATGGCGTAATGAAGGCATTCCTGCAGATGCCGAGTTCATTCGTATGCCGGCCATATTCCGTGATAGCTGGATGGTACATGCGCGGGCATATTATGCATTTGAATCACTTGATCTAACTGAAGAGCTGCATCACGCAGTAATGAATGCCATGCATGTAAAAAAACAACGCCTGACGACAGAAGACCAGATTGCCGATTTTGTCTCCACACAGGGTATAGATCGCAAGAAATTTATTGATGCCTATAATTCATTCAGTGTAGACGCCCTAAGCCGGCAGGCAAAAATTATGACCGGCAGATATGGAATAAAGGGTGTGCCTTCTATTGTCGTAGATGGACGTTACCTGGTGACGAGTACGACTGCAGGCGGCACAGAGGAATTATTTAAAGTTGTAAATTATCTTGTGCAGCAAGCTGCTGAAGCACGGAAAAATGAAAAGGTCGAAGCAAAATAGTATGAGGTACTACTGATCTTATGAAAGGATTTAACTGGTATAAACATGCTGGGCTGTTTGCCGCAATCCTTCTTCTAACATCTTTTCAGCCAGCTTCTGCTGCTAAAAACTCATCTGAAGAAAAACCACAGATGGGTGAAGAATCTGAACTCATACTGCAAAAACGTACTGTTGATCCGATTAAAGCAGGAAAACGCGCGATAAGGGTATTGGTGAATTATAACGCAACCAATTACTTTTTAGTTGAAGGCAAACAGGCAGGGCTTGAATATGAAATGATGAGGTCTTTTGAAACTTATCTCAATAAAGGCCTTAAAGCAGAAAAAAAATATCACCTTTTCTTCATTGCACTGCCCTTTGACCAGCTTATCCCGGCTTTACTGAGTGGCAAAGGCGATATTATTGCAGCCGGCATGACTATCACCGCCGAACGCAGTAAAAAAGTCGAATTTACTACCCCTTACCGAACGAACATCTCAGAAATGCTCGTCCGCCAC
>JBLYYR010000220.1:0-5783 GCA_048550195.1 Arenicellales bacterium | reverse complement strand
CGGGATTCTGCTTTGACCAGATGCAGCAGAAAATTAATATGATACAGGTCAGGAATACAGTTGATTCAGTTTTAGCTAAAAAAAGTGGAAAACTTAATGGCAAAAAATGAAAGATTACAGGTAAATGCACTGCCAAAAGGTTACCGCCTGCCTGAATACGAGATTGAAAAACCGATCTCTGAAGGTGGCTTTAGTGTTGTCTATCTGGCAACACATCTGCCCACGCGGACCAGAGTCGTAATAAAAGAATTTTTTCCGGTGCGCTATGCTAAGCGCATTGATACAGGCCGAGTTGAGACTATCACCGAGGAAGCATCCCGTTCATTTGGCATGGGAATAAAGCGCTTCTTTAATGAAGGCAGTGCGCTGGCGAAAATCAATCACCCGAATGTTGTTCGTGTGACCCATCTTTTTCGTGCCAATAACACGGTTTACATGGTTATGGTTTTTGAGGTGGGACGTGATATGCGTTGGTACATCAAGCGTAAAAATGGTGGGCTCTCTGAAAAGTTTCTGCGTACAGTGTTTCCTGAAGTACTGTCAGGAATGTCGGAGCTGCACAAAAACCATATTCTTCATCTTGATATAAAACCTGCAAATATTTTGCTGCGTACAGGTGGTCATCCGCTGTTGATCGATTTTGGGGCTGTTAAACACATGAAAGGTGCCGCAAACCTTGAGGTGAAAGGCCATACGTTAACACAGGGGTTTGCACCGATTGAACAACACAATCATGGCAATATTGGTCCATGGTCAGATATCTATGCAATAGGTGCGACGATGTTTTCATGCATCACCGGGAAACCGCCACCTTCTGCGCCGGAAAGGGTGAAAAAGGATAAGCTGGAAGCAGTTATTCGTTCTTTTGAGAAAAAGAAATATTCTGCATCCCTGCTTGAAGCTATCAACCTCGCTATGAAAATGGATATGACAGAACGACCCCAGTCGATAGAGGAATTTATGGAGTTGCTGGATGTAGAAGCTACTGGAAAATCAAAAATTATGACATTTTTGAATAAACCCGTTCTTGGTTCAGGGAGGAAAAACTGATGAAATACAGATATGCCATTTCTACGGAAAAAGGGACAAGGGACTACAATCAGGACAGAGCAGCCTGTCTGGAAGGCAACGACTCGGTACTTATGATACTTGGTGATGGCCTGGGTGGTCATGCCGGTGGTGATATTGCAGCAGATATCCTTGTTGATACCGCTTCGCAGGCATTTCTCAAAATCAGGACACCGATTATTGAGGAACCCTCTCTGTTTCTTGCCCTGATCTTGCAGCATGCGCACCGGTCAATAAATCGAAAAGCGAAAAAATCAACAAAAAAGATTGATCCCAGAACTACAGCCGTACTGTGTCTTATTCAGAATGGATATGCCTACTGGGCACACGCTGGCGACAGCCGGCTGTATCTGTTTCGCAATGGGTCACAATTGACACGTACTCTCGACCATACGGGGTCTGATCAGGCTAAAGTTGGGGCGCGCGACATACCTGCAAAAACGGGTTTGTATAACTGCATAGGAGGCCCATCACGGCCAAAAATTACACTGGGTCCGGAGATTGCGTTGCAACATGGGGATCGTATTCTTATTTGTTCTGATGGTGTGTGGCATGGAATGGCGATAGATGAAGTTTCCGAGTATCTGTATGAAGAAAATGATCTGGAAGATTCGATGGATATTATGCTTGAGAAGATAGAACAGCGAAATCCTGAGGTTTGTGACAATGTGACCGTCGTGGCACTTGCCTGGGATGATAAAGCCAGACCGGGTAAAAAGCTGCAGCATGAGCAAATCCGTGACCTGACAGATAATGAACTCTGGCGTGCAGCACGTGATGCTGAGAAGGGCATCAGAAGTAAGACTGGAACAGGCATTCGTGCGAAGAAACAGGGCCGCCGGTCAAAAACTGACAGAAGTGACGATACGGCTGAAAGCCTGGACTCTGTGATTAACGAAGTAGAGTCATTTGTTAAACAATGGGAAGAAGGGAAGTAAATGCTGTTTTACGTTTTACGATTTACGACTAAGGACTAATGACCAATTAGTTTATAATCCCATCACCAAAAATCACCGCAGTACAGAACACTCATTATTCAACAACATTAACCTATAGCGAGAACCTATGCGCCCCAGTAACCGTGCACCCGATGAAATGCGGGATATTAAATTTACCCGAAACTTTACCAAACATGCGGAAGGCTCTGTGCTGGTTGAGTTTGGCCATACTCGAGTGTTGTGTACTGCTACTGTGGAAGAAAAGGTTCCCCGTTTTTTGAAAGGCAAGGGCCAGGGCTGGGTGACCGCTGAGTATGGTATGTTGCCTCGTTCTACCAATACCCGGATGGGACGTGAGGCTGCACGTGGTAAGCAGGGCGGCCGGACAATGGAAATACAACGCCTGATTGGACGCTCATTAAGGGCTGCGGTTGATTTAGAGGCACTGGGGGAGCGTAGTGTTACGCTGGATTGTGATGTTATTCAGGCTGATGGTGGGACACGCACTGCCTCTATTACGGGTGCCTGTGTTGCCCTGTCTGATGCAATCAATGGTTTGATTCTACAAAGAGTTTTAAAAGAAGACCCGATAAAAAATATGGTCGCTTCGATATCAGTGGGTATTTACCAGGGAGTACCGGTGCTGGATCTTGATTACATGGAAGACAGTAACGCCGAGACGGATATGAATGTTGTGATGGATGAAGCGGGTGAGTTTATTGAAATTCAGGGAACCGCTGAGGGAAAAACATTTTCGATGGATGAAATGATGGCCATGACCGAGCTGGCGAGAAATGGCATTGCTGAAATTATCAGCCGACAGAAGCATGCTCTTGAGGCAGATATCTAAATGGACAGGCGTATTGTGCTGGCAACAGGAAATGCCGGTAAATTAAAAGAGATAAGAGATATCTTCTCCGGTGTTGATGTAGACATCGTTGCTCAGTCAGAGTTTGCTACCGCAGAAGCGATAGAAGATGGCCTGAGTTTTGTTGAAAACGCCATACTAAAGGCTCGAAATGCAGCAGCACATACGGGCTTAGCAGCACTATCTGATGATTCAGGTATAGAAGTAGATGCCCTGAATGGTGAACCCGGAATTCATTCAGCACGCTATGCTGGTGACGATGAGAGCAATATTCAGCGACTGTTGAGGGAGCTTGATGGTGTGCCTGAAGACGGACGAACGGCCCGTTTTCAGTGTGTGATGGTTTATCTCAGACATGCAAACGACCCGGTACCAGTTATTACTCAGGGAGTATGGGAAGGGAAAATCCTGGAAGCCGTACAAGGTGAAGGCGGCTTTGGTTATGATCCGGTTTTTTATGTTCCTGAACGCGGCTGTAGCGCAGCAGAGCTGAGTGCAGAAGACAAGAACAGCCTGAGTCATCGCGGCAAGGCATTGCGCCAGATGCTTGTCCATCTTGCAGCTAACTATAGCAGCTAACTACAGTGCCTGAACCCTGGTAATGATCGCAAACGAAGCGATTCCCCTTTCTCTCTATATTCATATTCCATGGTGTGTGCGTAAGTGCCCATACTGTGATTTCAATTCCCATCAGGCCGATAGTTCAGGTATTCCGGAACAGGAGTATTTAACTGCGCTGTATAAAGACCTTGAACAACTACTACCGCGCATATGGGGCAGGAGGGTTTCAACAATCTTTTTTGGCGGCGGTACACCCAGCCTGCTTTCACCCGCAGCAGTATCGAATTTGTTATCAGGCATTCGAGCTAGAATTCCGTGTATCCCGGCACTCGAGGTGACGCTGGAAGCCAACCCGGGTAGCCTTGAAGTGGACAAGTTCCAGCAATTTCGTGATGCAGGTATTACCAGGCTGTCGGTGGGCGTGCAAAGTTTTACAGACCAAGGCCTGCAGGCGCTAGGGCGTATACATGATGCTGAGCAGGCACATCGAGCTATTCAATCAGTTATAGCGTGCCAGTTCGATAGCTATAACATAGATCTAATGTTTGGCTTGCCGGGTCAGGATATTTCAGCAGCCCAGGGCGATCTTGAAACCGCTCTCAGTTACCAGCCACCACATCTGTCCTTATATCAATTAACGATAGAAAAGAATACACCGTTTATGCACTCCCCGCCGCATAAGCTACCCGGTGATGACCTGCTGGCGGATATGCAGGGTTTACTGGCAAAGGAGGCAGCGGCTGCTGGGCTCGAGCGCTACGAGGTTTCGGCCTATGCCGCTGGTGGCAGGCTTTGTCGTCATAATGTGAACTATTGGGAGTTTGGTGATTATCTTGGTTTAGGAGCTGGCGCGCATTCAAAAATTACAGATCAAACAGGCGTGTCTCGGTTTTCACGGCCCAGATTGCCAAAACAATATCTCGCCACTGCAGGGTTAAATGACGCCTTTGTCGGTGAGCGCAAACTGCAGAGAGATGATTTGGTGCTGGAGTACATGATTAATGCGTTGAGACTAAGGAAGGGGTTTACTCTAAAGCAGTTTTCTCTTCATACCGGTCTGGCTAAAGACACTCTCACACAGGGTACAGATGAGGCGGTAAAGAAAGGTTTACTGATTCAGCAAGGTGACAACATACGAGCAACAGAAAAAGGTTTTTGCTTTCTTTCTGAAATACAGTTGATGTTTATCTGAGAGTGTTTTTTTGTGCTGGCACACTCATGAAAAAAAACCCATAATATTGTGAGTCATTCCCTGTACTGATACTCTCAGTAGTCCCATGACCTCAGCAAATAGAAAAACCGAAATAGAAAAGCCACAATTACGCCTGACCCTGTTTACCGATTACACCTGTCCTTTCTGTTACATCGGAGATCTTCGTCTACAAAAATTAAGAGAATACTATGAGGTAATGGTGAATTTTCGTTTCATCGAGATTCATCCTGATACACCACAACAAGGGACAACGGTTGATTCGCTGGATTATTCGGATGAACAGTGGCAGGGCATGATGGATGGCCTGCTTGAAATGGCGGAGGAAGAAGGGATTACACTGGCCCCGGCAGGGCTGCTGGCGAATTCACATCGTGCTTTATTGCTGGCAGAGGCAGTCAAAAGTGAAGGGCGTGAAACATTTTATAAGCTAAATCAGAACCTGTACCAGGAATACTTCGTGGCAGGAAGGAATATCGGTGATGACGAAGTTCTGAGAAATATCGCTCAAGCCAGCGGTGTCAGCGATGAAATGGTTAATAAAGCCTGGAGCGACCCTGAATATGAAAAAATCTTACAGATGAATATGAGCATGGCAGTAAAAGCGGGGGTAACAGGTACTCCTACATTCAGTATCGGCCAGCAACGCTTAACGGGAGCTGTTTCAACTTCGAAACTGAGGCAGGCCGCGGAGGCTGCAATAAAGGGCGCCTCTATTAATCAATGAATATTCATCTCACATGCAATCTGATCTATCCATCATTAATAGAGGCGCCCTTAAGGAATGAATAAAATCGTTAAAATGCTACTGCTTTTTGTTGGCTTCCCTGTACTGATCGCCGGTAATGCCTATTTCTATTTTACCGAAAAATCGAAACAATTCCCCGAAGTTGAGTTCACCTTGCTGGATGGAAATACACTAAAATCAGATGAACTAAAAGGTAAAGCCGTCCTATTGAATTTCTGGGCAACGACATGTGCGCCGTGCAGAAAAGAAATTCCTGATCTGGCAGATCTTTATCAGGAATTTTCAGCGAAGGGTCTACAGATGATTGGAATTTCAATGGCTCATGATAAACCGGATCAGGTAATTGCCTTTAAACAGAGTTACAAAATACCCTACACTCTCGCAATGGAT
>JBLYYR010000219.1:0-6583 GCA_048550195.1 Arenicellales bacterium | reverse complement strand
TTCACCAAGCAAATAGCCGGCAAAGGTAAATAGTGGTATGGCCAGCAGTACCGGCATCTCGGCGAGTCGGTATATCTCGATAGTGACAACCTGCAGGTTGATTTCTTCGCTATGAAACCCCCACAATGCACTGCCGCCGATGATGCTGAAAAGTGGGGCACCCAGCAATGCCAGTATCAGGAGAATGACTGCAATGATCACTGGTCGGAGTCTCCCTTTACTGTCTGAATCAAAAGAACAATAACCTGGAAGGTATAACGCAGGGCAATGACAGCAAATCCGAAGGGAATAATCGATTCAGTCAGCCAGGCCGGCACCGAGCCAAATGCAGTGACGCCTGAGTGCCATTCGTCTATCAGGAAACGGAAAGAATGCCAGGCAATGATTGCAGAAACTATCGCCGCAAATGAACGGGTAATGATGTTGCTGATGATTTTTAATTTTTCGGGCAGGATGCGGGTGAGAACATCGACACTGATCTGCTTATCCTGGCGAGTTGCGACCAAAGCACCAAGCAGGCCTACCCACAGTACAAGAACACGTAGCAAAGGATCAAGCCAGATTGTGCCTGAGTCGAAGAAGTTCCTCATCACAATCTGACTGAAGGCCAGTGTCACCATGGTCAGAAGGATGATGACCAGCAGGCTGTCTTCTATGTTGTGAAGGATTTTAACAGCGCGCTGCAGCATGGAATATTCCTTACCCGTTTACTTTAATGCAGTGCAGATGTAGTCAACAGCTTGTTCATTTTGCTAATGATGTGTTAGCGCCTGAGCGATAGTTGTCTAACAGGCCTTTCAGCTTGTGATAGAGCTCCGGTGTTGCCGCTCTGCTGCCAGTTTCTTTGATCACCTCATCGGCAAGCTTATTCCAGTAAGTGATCTCGCTTTCATCTGGTTTCGCAAATTCTGTTCCCATCTCTTGTAAAGCCTGACGGGCATTTTCATTGTCCTTTCGATTTATTTCATCCATTGCAGTGAAAGTGTTTGCGACGATATCTTTAAGAATTTTCTGGTCAGCTGCGCTTATCTTATTAAAACGTTTGTTGTCGACCACCAGTACACCAACAAGATAGAGCAGCGGAACATCAGTAATGCTGCGGATGCGAGTGTGCCACTGAAATGCCAGCGAGCCAGTTGGTGTCGCGCCGATAGTATCTATCAGGCCTGTTTGCAGGCCGGTGTAGACATCTGCCAGCGGCAGAGTGACAGGATTCACGCCCATTTTTCTGAACAGTGCTTCATTCAGTACATCGTCCTCGGGTATCCACAATTTATGCTGTTTCAGATCAGCGATGTTTTTTACCGTGCTGTTGGACATCAGGTAGGCAAAGCCACCCTCAGAAATTCCGAGTATGGTAAAGCCTCTCTTTTCCATTCCCTGTTTAAGTAAAGGGTCAATAACAGGGCGGACATGATCGATTTCTCCGTAATTTTCAAACACCATAGGCAGGCTGTAGATCTGCATGTCAGGATAGGTAGTTGCCAGGCTGCCTCCTGTCAGGGCGCCCCCCTGTAACTGGCCGAGGCGGATTTTTTTCATCACGCTCTTGTCATTGCCCATGACTCCGCCCGGGTAGAATTTCAATTTTACCCGGCCAGCGGTTTTTTCATTAATTTCTTTTGCGGCAGCTCGCATATTTTTCATCCATGCGGTGCCGTCAGGTGCCAGTGTTGCAATCTTTAATGTCATTGCATAGCTGTTGCTAAATGAAGTAAATATTGCAATAACCAGGAAGAATTGTATGAATCTCTTAGAAATGTTTATAAATGGCATGTCGTCTTTCCATAACGTTGATGTGTTATTAATAGTGTTGCCTGTTTCGTTGTTATAGTGCACGAATCAGAAGAAGTCATTGGATTCATTCAATAATGTCTGTGCCTGTTCGCGGGCAAGTGTGTTAACCAGTGTCATGCCGGGCGAGGAAGCAGGAGCAAGCAGGACTTCATTCAGCAATTTGTCATGTAGCTGTTTGTCAAAGACTATTCGCGCATAGTACTGGGCATACAGCGTTTTGGCCATCAGGTTTTTCCCTTTGCTGTAGCTTATGGCCTGTTCAAAATATTCTTTTGCAAGCTCCGGTTTGCCACCCATGGCTGCAGGCAGGAAGGCATTGAGGACGCCTAGATAGAGTTGTGCATTGCCATTGTCCCATGCCGGGTCGAGTTCGACGACTCGCAGCATGATGGCCTTGATTTTTGGGATGTCAGCGATTGCCACCCAGTCCTCTGTTCTGCTTTGTATCCAGCCGGCCCAGGCGATTCCCCAGGTATTCAGCACCGGTAGATTGTTTTTTTCTATTTTTTGCAATGCCTTTTCAAATTCCGGAAAGTGCTTTTCGGATATATCACAGAGTTCGGGTAATTTGATGCAGAAGGCATGCAGGGCATACAGGCGTGATTTTTCAGTCAGACGTCGGGCACGTTCCGGCTCAGTAATAAATGCGCTAGCATAGGAGCCGTATAAGTTACTGCCGGCAATCAGAAGATCAACATCATCAGGGGCTCCCTGAATAAAGCTGTCTATCATGATTAGATAGGCAGGAGCACCCTGGCGCACGGTGTCCGGGTCATTCTGGTTCTGAATCGCCTTACTGAGGTTGTCTGCCAGGTCCTTTGTTGCAGAGCTGACAAGGGTGTTGCAGGCACTTAGCGTAAGGATTGTGAATATAAGGAATACAAGCCGCATCACTGCTGAGATCTCTTTTTCTGGAGCGCTGATTATACGGGCTATCTCCAGATCTCGCCAGAAGGGGATGGGCTTTTACGGTGACCTGCTGAGTGCCGGGGCTGAAAACGGGGTCTCAGTAGCGCCAGATTTTTAATTTCTGGCCTCTGAACAACATATCACTGGCACTGATTTTGTTCCATTTTGTCAGTTCATTGAGCGTCACTTTGTAGCGTTTGGATAATGACCAGAGGGTATCTCCTTTTCTGACAGAAATAATTTTTGGCGACTGTTGTGATGATTTGTTGCTGAATGAAGTCGAAGCTGTCCGGGTGTCAGATTTTTCTTTCCGGTAGCTTCTGGATACAGGTATTAACAGGTCCTGTCTAATACTTATTCGGTCACTTTTCAGGTTATTTGTTTTCTTTAATGATGCAACAGTTACCCCATGGTGCTGTGCTATCCGACCCAGGCTGTCACCTTTTTTGACTTTATAGTGTGCCCAGCGTACACGTTGGTGCTGGGGAATGCCGGCTATGGCATCTGCAACCATTTCTGATGCAGATGCGTTAACCAGCAGGCGATGTGGCCCAGCCGGGTCGGTCGCCCAGCGCTTGAATCCAGGGTTGAGCATTTCCAGTTCTTTGATTGGAATGTTGGTAGCGTCCGCGACGACACCAAGATCTATCTGGCT
The DNA here is from genome assembly GCA_048550195.1 of Arenicellales bacterium. Taxonomy (GTDB): domain Bacteria; phylum Pseudomonadota; class Gammaproteobacteria; order BMS3Bbin11; family BMS3Bbin11; genus BMS3Bbin11. The sequence goes on along the minus strand of JBLYYR010000219.1, from coordinate 3,222 downwards.
GCTCAGACGGATAACACTGAAGTAGGGTTTATTCGGGATACTGGCAATCGTCAGGCCATATTTCTCAGGGTCTTTAATAATATTACTAATAGCGATGAGCTTGGGTACATAACGGCGCGTTTCATCACGAAGCTTGAGTGACGTGTAATTAGCGGGTTTTCCAGCACGTTTATTAGCAGCTATTGCACGTGAGACAGTTCCTTCGCCTGCATTGTAACTGGCCAGCGCCAGTGCCCAGTCGCCATCGAAGTCCTTGTATAGCTTCTCCAGATAATCGAGTGCGGAGCGGGTTGATGAATAAATATCTTTGCGGCCGTCATACCACCAGTTCTGTTTCAGTCCGTAGTGCCGGCCAGTCGCCGGGATAAATTGCCACAGACCTACAGCTTTTGCACTGGACAGTGCATTCGGTTTGTAAGCGCTCTCGATGGCAGGCAACAGAGCGATTTCCATGGGCATATTGCGACCTTCTACCTGAGTTGTAATGAAATACAGGTAGGGGGTTGCCCTGTTGAGCATACGTTCGATATATTCCGGGCGTGATGAATACCAGCGCTCATATTCGGCAATATGACGACTATTTATATCAGGCAGCGCATATCCTGCCCGAATTCGATCCCACAGGTCTGTGAAGTCCTCTGTAGTATATGAGAGCTCTTTAGGCTGGTATTCCCTGGGTGCGGCAGGGTGTGAAGGAATGGCATTCGGCACAGCCTGGCTTTGCTCTGGTTCGTCAGACCCACCAAATAGTTCTGAAAGGCTGGGTTCGGTGTTCTTTGATTGTGCTTCTTTTACCTTTGTACTTGCACAGCCGGAAAGAAAAAGCACGCAGGAAAGGAGCAGGGTGATAAGTGTGCTGATTGTAAGATTATTTTTCATCGAGAAGCTGTCCAGGTTCAGCTATGATAATGGCCAAATGAGCATAGAGTTACCCATGTTTTTTTACCTGACAACAGCATAGACTGCACAGGTAGTTTATTAGTGCGAGGGAGTGTATCTTATCCCTCATACATATTCTATAAAATAATTTAAATATGGAATATAAGGCATTGTTTATAAATCATTAATTAATAAATATATGTGCAAAAATATTAGTTTAGAAATGTTGTCGATCAAATATTATTTTTTCTTACAGCCTTTTAATTATAGCCTCATAAAACGAAAAAACCACAATGAGTAGTTTTTCTGATTGGAGCCAGACCGGTCTAGGGCAGTCACTGTTAGCCACGGAGCAGATGGCGCTGAGTAAATTTTTACCTTCTCTGAAAGGCGATATTGCTGTTCAATATGGATGCGCCGGCACATCATGTCTACTTGAGAAGAGTAATATTGAACATAAATTCTTTTTGGTAGTCAGTGAAAACCCAGGCCCTGAAATTCTTCCATCAAAGTCTTTTGGAGATTTGCAGGCACTCTATGTAGACGCGAACTCAACTCTTCCTTTCCTGTCGTCTTCCGTTGATCTGTGTCTGTTGCCGCATATGCTGGATTTTTCTGATAACCCGCACCAATTGTTACGCGAAAGTAAAGAAATCCTTGTCAGTGGCGGGCACCTGGTTATTCTTGGTTTCAATCCTTATAGCTTCTGGGGGATGAGAAAAATTGTTTCAAGAAGAAATGTGCCATGGGATAGCCATAATTATTCTGTCTACAAAGTCCGCGACTGGCTCAGTCTGCTGGATTTTCATGTCAGCGGCGGTATGATGCTGTACTATTCCCCACCCATTCAGAATCGGCGACTGCGTGAGAAATTTGTGTTCATGGAAAATGTCGGAGATCGCTGGTGGCCTATGCTGGGCGGAGTTTATCTACTAATTGCACAGAAACGGGAAGCAGGGATGACGGTCATAGATCTTGGTGCAAATTTCAGACAAAGTGCTTTTCTGAATGTTGCTGAACCGGTAGCGAAAAGAAGTGTGGAGTAGAGGAGCACAGGAGTGTCAACAGTTGAGGTGCCTTAATGTCTGAAGTCATTATTTATACCGATGGTGCATGCCGTGGTAACCCCGGGCCAGGCGGCTGGGGAGTTTTTCTTGCCTATGGCAATAAAAAAAAGCACCTGTCGGGTTCTGAAAAGGAAACAACAAACAACAGAATGGAGTTAATGGCTGCTATCCGGGCATTGGAGGGGCTGACAAGATCTTGTCGTATAAAACTTTATACCGATTCACAATATGTGCGCAAAGGCATCCTGGAATGGATGGCAAACTGGAAAAAGCGTGGATGGAAAACAGCGGCCAGGAAGCCGGTAAAAAACCAGGATTTATGGATAGCACTGGATGCAGCTATTGAGCGTCATGATATCGAATGGCACTGGGTAAAGGGGCATTCCGGAATAGAGGGGAATGAGATCGCTGATAGTCTGGCTAACGAGGCAATAGATGAAATGTTGAATGGTACCGAACTATGAGGCAGGTCGTGCTTGATACCGAAACGACCGGCCTGGATCCTCACAAAGGACATCGTATTATCGAAATTGGTTGCGTTGAGCTGATTGACCGTAAACGCACCGGAAATGAGCTGCATCAATATTTACAGCCGGATCGAAAAATTGATGCCGGCGCCATAGAGGTCCACGGCATCACCAATGAATTCCTGCAGGACAAGCCAAAGTTTGCAGATATCGTTGATGATTTCCTCTCGTATATCAAAAATTCACAACTGATCATTCATAATGCACCGTTTGATGTAGGGTTTATTAATACTGAATTGAAGCTCACAGGAAGGGATCTTGGTGAAACCAGTAAATACTGTGAGGTGATTGATACTCTGGTGATGGCCAGGCGCATGCGTCCGGGACAGAAAAATTCACTGGATGCCCTGTGCCGGCATTTTAATATTGATAATTCAACAAGAGAACTGCATGGCGCGCTGCTGGATGCTGAATTACTGGCAGAGGTTTATCTAGCGTTAACAGGTGGTCAGGAAGCGCTATTTAAAGATGTCGAATCCGGGCAGCAATCTGTTGCAGAGAAGATAATTCGCCAGCTGGATAGCAGTCGTCCTGCTTTGCCTGTTATTCAGGCCAATGAAGATGAGAGGGCCCAGCACGAAGCCTGGCTGGATCTGCTGGATTCAAAGACTGATGGTAAATGTTTGTGGCGCAAGGGGGTGTGACGGCGTTTTTTGTGCTGGCGCACGGCTGGGTTCTCTTTCTTTTTTATTTATTTTCTTGAATTAACCCGTGTTTTTCGCCCTTTATGGGCGAGTTCATTTCTTTTG
>JBLYYR010000218.1:0-7302 GCA_048550195.1 Arenicellales bacterium | reverse complement strand
GAGTTGATCAATCATTTTCATTGCAAGCCTGCGTGATTTTTGTACAAGCTGTCGGCGACTGGTGAAAATACGCTGTATGCCATCCATACCCGCAAGCATTAAACTCACCTCTGCACGGCGACTGCGTGCATATCTTCTTAAATACAATGGATCCGCAATATCTCGACCATTGGCTACCGACTCAAGCAGCGTTGACGAGAGCTCGGCGACATCCTGAAAACCGAGATTGACCCCCTGACCGGCCAACGGGTGAACTCTGTGTGCTGCATCACCGAGCAGTACAATGCGGTCTTTGGCATAGGCCCTGGCATTGGCCAGCATTAACGGAAATCCAGCACGTGGGCTGAGCACTTCGACATTCCCCAGCCGATGCTCAAAGGCATCGGCAAGCTGCTCAGAGAACTCTGCATCATTTAGCCGCAACAGTTCAACTGCACGAGTACTGTCTGCAGACCAGACTATCGAACAACTGCCATCTGACAGGGGCAACAGGGCCAATGGTCCGCTGGCAAGAAATCGCTGCCAGGCTGTTTTCTGATGCGGTAATGATGTCCTGACTCTGGCCACAATTCCTGTCTGCCGGTAATCATGAAGGGTGCTTTCTATCCCCGACAGGCGGCGCAGCTGCGAATTACCGCCGTCGGCAGCAATTACCAGACGACTACTGATATCATTACCGTTGTCCAGTTTTACCTGAACCTGATCACCCGCCCATGTCATGGATGATAACCGGCTAGCCGTCAACAGCCTGATGTTTGACTGGCGTTGGCACTGCTTTATCAAACTGGCATTAATGAGATTGTTTTCAACGATATAGCCAAGATTTGCCTGGCCGCTGTCCGCCGCATCGAAATCCAGACTGCTACTGTCATCCCATACGTGCATGTGTTCATACGGTGATGCCCGGCTATCCAGTATTTGCTGCCAGACACCGACGTTCTTCAGTAATCTTTCGGAAGCCGCACTGATAGCGCAGACACGTAAGTTATATTCTGCCTCAGACCACTGCGGCAGTTCATTGGCCTCAACCAGGCTGACACTGAACCCTGCCCGGGCAAAAGACAGGGCAGCGGCTGAACCGACCATGCCGGCACCGATGATCAGGATATCTGTTTGCTGATCAGGCATTATTTAAGGACACCTCTATTAATTCTGGATAGATCAGATTGTATACAAAATTGTTCATATCAAGGCAAGGGTCGCACGCAATAGCCTTGCTATTGCGAAGATTCTTAACGCAGAGAGGGACGATTTGGGATGCAAGATGAATATTCATGGATTAATAGAGGTGTCCTTAAGTGTACCCGTTAGTTCCACGCCACGTGCCAGGCGGGACTGACGCCCTGTCAGGCCCATGGTCCGTTTCAACAACGCCTGCTTCAGCTCTGGAAATATATCCGTGGCGATCAGTCCAAGGTTTCTGCCAGCGATCACCGGCGCCAGGCGGCTCGTGAAGACCTTGATCATGCCGTGCGTAAAACCTGTCACACGCTGCGTATCCTTAATGCGTATATTTTCATATTGCTGAAGAACGTCCGATGTCCCTGGATCCTGCTGCATAACATGTGTCTGTGCAAGCACTTCCGCTAGCCAGGCCACGTCTCTCAGCCCCAGGTTAAAGCCCTGCGCCGCAACCGGATGAACGGTATGCGCAGCATTGCCCACCAGCACCACGCGCCTGCCAGTGTGTGTCTCGACACGGTTTCTCGCCAACGGATAAGCATAGCGTTTGCCAGCCCGTGAGAAACGCCCTAGACGGTCACCAAACTGCTGCTGCAAACGTTCCAGGAACTGGTCTTCGGGCATAGTAGTAAGTTCTTCTACATCTGCTTCATTGACAGCCCAGACACACCAGCAACGGTCATCATTCATCGGCAGCATGGCAAGCGGGCCGGACGGGGTAAATCTTTCATAGGCACAATGCCGATGATTTTTTCCGGGTGTGACATTGCAGACGATAGCTGCCTGCCGGTAATCATCCGTGGTGGACTGAAAACCCAGCTTCTCCCGCAAACCCGAACGCCCGCCATCGGCAATAACCACCAGCTTACCCTGTATGGTAATTTCCTCATTATCCATGGCGCAAAAAAGCGTGGCGAAGTCATCAGCAACATCTACATCACTGACGACTGCCGGACTGATGACATCGACATGCTCCAGCGTCTCCAGCCGGGTCATTAAGGCCGCACCCAAAGCCCGGTTTTCGACGACATAACCCAGCGCCTCAACAGCGGCATCCTTTCTATCAAGGTGTGCGATACCTGGATGACCGCGATCTGACACATGGATACGATGTATCGGGCATACTGCATTTTTATCAATTTGCTGCCAGATGCCCATCGTTTCATAGATTAACCGGGCCCCATGCGATAGAGAAATAGTCCGCACATCATAGCTGGGCTGCTGATCAGACTGCCAGGGCACGGCTTCGATGATGGCCATGCGAATCCCTGTATCCGCCAGCGAACAGGCCAGGCTGGCGCCTGCCATACCACCACCAACGATGATCAGGTCGTAGGATTTGTTAGTCATTCATAGCTCTGTTTCAAATATGGTTTACGGTTTACGTAAAACATAATACGTAATACGTAAAACATCTGCTTTACCTCTTCATCAAGTGCTCAATATCATCAATCTGCTTCGGTGCATCCTTACTCAATACCTCATAGCCATTCTTCGTCACTGCGACGTCGTCTTCAATACGAATACCGATGTTCCACCATCGTTCATCAACACCTTCTGTGCCAGCCGTGATGTAGAGGCCCGGTTCCACAGTCATTATCATGCCGCATTCAAGCTCGCGCCAGTTGTCATTGACTTTATAATCGCCCACATCATGTACATCCAGTCCCAGCCAGTGGCCGGTTTTATGCATATAGAAACGCTGGTAGGCCTTGCTGCCGACCAGCTCATCCACATCACCCTGCAACAGGCCGTGCTCAATCAATCCCTCGGTAATCACGCGTACCGCTGCATTATGCGGTGCATCCCATGTCGTACCGGGCCTGATGGTGTCCATGGCAGCCTGCTGCGCAGCAAGTACCACCTCATACAGGGCACGTTGTTCGGCACTGAATTTACCATTGACGGGAAAACTGCGTGAAATGTCCGCAGCATAGCCATCGATTTCACAACCGGCATCGATTAACAACATATCACCGTCTTTTAGCTCTGCCCTGTTCTCTGTGTAATGCAGCACACAGGCATTCTCGCCGGTAGCCACTATCGGCGGATAAGCTGGAAATTCACTGCCTTTCTTGCGAAAGATATACTGAAACTCCGCTTCAATTTCGTATTCTTTCATGCCGGGTTTACACACCTTCATCGCCTGCCTGTGAGCGCGTGCTGATATTTTACAGGCCTTCTGTATAAGCGACTTTTCTTCACAGCGCTTCACTAGCCGCATTTCATGCAGAATATGTCCAAGATCAAGTATTTCAGCTGGTGCGGTAATCCCGATACGCGCCTTGCTACGCACCTCATTTACCCAGGTCATCAGGCGTGAATCAAATTCATCGTTGGCACCCATGCTGTAAAATACTTTTTCACGATTCTCCAGCAGACCCGGCACGATCTCGTCAATATCCGTTATCGGAAAGGCATCATCCGCACCGTAATATTCACAAACACCTTCTAGCCCGGCACGACGGCCATCCCAGATCTCTTTATCCGGATCTCTTTCCCGGCAAAACATGATGAACTCACCATGTTCTCGACCCGGCACCAGCACCGCAACGGCTTCCGGTTCATTAAAATGCGTAAGGTAATAAAAATCACTGGAAGCACGAAATGGATACAGCACATCCCGGCTGCGCACCCGTTCACTGGCTGTCGGTATAATCGCCACCCCGCCGCCCATCATCTGCATCACTTCCTGACGGCGTTTCTCGAATTGTTCATTCATTTTCGTCATTCCTGTTCACAGAAGCCTGTCCATCCGCGTTCCGTTCGCTGCCCCTGGTCAGCTCCGCATAAATTATCTGCACGCCAACACGCACATATTCCTCCAGCTGCATCAAATCGCTGTCAGTGCCACTGATATCGACAGACACATCGAGCTGGGATATTTCGACCAGATCTTTTGCCACTTCTGCAGCATCTGGCGGCAGTTTGTCAAATTCCTTCAAGCCGGATTCGAGCAGGCCCATCACATAGCCCCCGCACCATTCCGCCAGTGCGCGGCTTCTCTCCAGCAGAGGCACAGCATCATCCGGCAACAGTAGCTGGAAATTGAAATCCTTATCTTTGTACCCTTCAGAACTTACCTGCACCAGCTGAGAAATAAGCTCAGCAAACTCAGGATCCTGCTGTAAAGACTCAGCATCATCAGTAAAGAACCTCGAAATCGAGGCCGTACTTTGTGTATTCAGGGCCCCAGCAATCAAACCATGACACTCTGCGGCGGATAATTGGCTATCTACCCGTCGCAAAGCACTGCTCATCGCCCTGTACGTTGGCATAATATTGCTACTCTGGCTCATCTAATTCCCGGTTTTCATCTATTTATGACCCAAAATAGCCATAATTATTCATATAATACGATCTGATTGCCTTATTCAGGTTTATTCCTGAGGAAAAAAGTCATATTATCTTCCTACAGCCTTGCGCAACAAGTACTATATGGGCTGATATAATAACAACTCATAGTCTTTTTTAAATATTCTACATAAAGAACATTCAATTTAGACACACCCTTGTTTCAAGGATAAATGACCCAGGAGAGGTTATTCTGTGATTCAGGAAGAACTGGATAAACTGGAAGCCCGTATATTTGAACTATCAGAGACCCTGCGTCGACTGGAGGAGCAGAATCGTATTCTGCGTGTAGACCAACGATCCCTGAATAAGGAGAACGGTCGGCTAACCGAGAAGAATCGTATTGCCTGCAGTAGACTGGAATCTATCGTCAATCGTCTTAAAACACTGGAGCAATCTGCTTGAGATCAACTGAATCAGGGGTTCAGATAAGCATCCTCGGTAAAGAATATTCCGTTGCCTGTCCCGAAGAAAAGCGTGATGAGCTAATTTCTGCGGCATCATACCTTGATCACAATATGCGAGAGATACAGCAAAGCGGTGCCGTACTGGGCACTGAACGTGTTGCCGTGATGGCTGCGCTGAACATTGCCCATGACCTTTTATCCCTGCGTGAAGATACCGGTCTGACACTGGAAATGGAAACCCGTATCAAGAATCTTCGAAGAAATCTTGAAGAAGCCTTGGATGGACAGGCCGAAATGGAGCTATAATAACAACGTGGCGCTCGCTGCGGTGTACGTAGCACACTAATAACCCTTAGAACCTAATCCACAAACTCGGGACTCAGCGCTAATGCTGTTGAGCCGTCTCCATGAATATCATGTTGATAGCCTGATGCATGATCAAGACTCCCACTTGAACCACTGGTTCAAGGTACATGCGTGGTACGGCACAGGTGGGGGCGCCACCCATTTTAAAAAAAAATTGAACTAACATACGACATGCTAATGACCGATAAAAAGGCCATACGCCAACGATTTCGAAAAAAACGTTCAACCTTACCCGCCTACCGCCAGCAGCTTGCCAGCTACACGATAGCTGAAAAAGTGCTGCGAAAAATTTCAGCTATACGACGTGCCAGGACAATTGCCTTTTATATTCCAAATGAAGGGGAAATCAACCTGTTACCCTTGATGCTTCACTGCCTGAAGCAAGGCCAGCACTGTTTTTTTCCGGTGCTGGAATCTCCTGATGTAAAAAAACTGAGTTTCGCCGAATGGGTACCGGGGCAGGCAATGAAACAGAACAAATATGGCATAGCAGAGCCTGTCGTCCCACGCCACCATCTTCTGTCCGCTGCTGAGATGGATTTAATTTTTATGCCTCTGGTCGCTTTTGATGGTAGTGGCAACCGCCTCGGCATGGGTGGAGGCTACTATGATCGTACACTCGCTGAGTGCTGCTATGGTGGATCTTCAACGTCATCGCAAAAACCTTTTCTTGTTGCCACTGGCCATGATATTCAATATATTCCTCAGCTTCCTCACGACGCATGGGATATCATTCCGCATATAACGATAACACCCGCCCATTTTATCCAGCCGCGGTGTCTCAATGGTGATTGAATGTCTGCAATAAAGATAAAAATGAAACACGACGACAGTGTCTTATTGCAAGCAGATGACCATCAGGTACAAATGATCGAAAGCAATTATTACGTGCACCCAGACCTTATCAATCTAGAAAAATTTGAGGTAAGTGACCGCATATACAACTGCCCGGTTAAGGGTAAATGTCTGTGGGTGGACCTTAACACCGAACTTGGCTGGATCAATGATATCTGCTGGGTCTACCCTCAGCCAAAAGACGCGTACAAACATATTGCAGGCTGGTTTGGCTTCTATCCCTGTCATAAAAAATACGAGATTGAACAATGAACTACTGGTTATTTAAAAGTGAACCCGATGTATTCGGCATCGAACACCTTAAAGAAATGAAAAATCAAACAGATCACTGGGATGGTATTAGAAATTACCAGGCTCGAAACATGCTGCGAGATGACATCAAAACCGGTGATCAGGTTTTCTTCTACCATTCCAACTGTAAAGAACCCGGCATCGTCGGTATCATGGAAGTAACCAGGGATGGCTACCCGGACTACACAGCAACCGACCCCGAACAGCATTACTACGATCCCAAAAGTGACCCCGAGAATCCACGCTGGTATATGGTGGATGTTAAGTATGTGCGTGATCTTAAGCGCAACATCACGCTTCAGGAATTGAAACCCCTGCCGGAACTGGAAGGAATGCCGTTAGTTCGACGGGGAAATCGGCTTTCTATAATGCCGGTTAGTAAGGAACACTGGGATTTTATTCTGGATTTGGAATGAGAATGTTATTTGTTTTTGGCCAAATGTTTCGCCCTTTATGGGCGAGTGACTTTTCTTTACTTGCTCAAAGAAAAGTAACCAAAAGAAAGAGCACCCGCATGCTTGCCCTTCGGGTTCCCTGCGATGCTCGGGTGAGCTGGCGGGGTGTGAACTCGCTACGCTCAAACATGCACACCCCGAAACCCAGCTCATCCTGCGCTTCTCGGCAAGCCTGAACGGGACGGGTAGGTCAAGATCGAAGGTCAAAACCAGAAATTATTCTATACCTTTATTTGTAGGAGCGGCGCTCCTACACCTTTCCGTTTTTGATTTTGGTTGTGCTTTTGACTTATCCATCCCCTTTTGGGTTGTTGAGCACTGGAAGTCTGGGCCGGAATAGCGCGGTGCTTGTCTGAGCGCAGCGAGTTCACCGCGCCCGGTTCAGACTGAAG
>JBLYYR010000217.1:0-2716 GCA_048550195.1 Arenicellales bacterium | reverse complement strand
TATGCCCGACGATGCATCATCTCCCAAAGATACTCTATATTGCCAGCGTCCTGGCCTACCAGATAATCACTTAGCTCATTCTCGATAACCTGAGCTGTGGATGCCATGGGCCCACCAAAATGAGCAGCTTCGCCTAAGCCGACCAGGCCCTGATCTGTTTCGACCTCCACAAGCAAGGCAGGCTTGGTGGCCATTGTGTAGTTGGCGTCATAGACCGGTTCGGGCAGTTTCACTTCCATCGGGATAGTACGGACATCGGTAATTTTCATTTTGCGTGTTTCTCCGCCAAGGTTTGGGTATTCAGTCAGTCACAACTTAGATTTTGCAGTTGCCCTCGATATCGGCTGGTTCAATTTCATTCTCAGTTCAATTTAGTCTTAAAGTTCACGATCTGCAAAATCAGCCATACTTGTCCACAACACTAGTTAATCGGCAGTAAAGTTTATCGGGGGGCGTCAATTATCTAGCCCTCAAAGAAATCGTCCAGTAAGTTTCTAAACGAATGTGAAACTGATTGATAAATTAGTGGTAAATATGCAATTCTTAGTCACCAGCAGGCAGTTAAATTCCCAGTGATGAACTAATCGCAGCAATCGACTTTAAAAATATTGGGAAACACTGTGCGATTGTAATCACGTGTTAAGCGGCGGAGTATTCAGTCCATGTCCTATCCACTAAACTTGTGTGCTCTCTGTACCAATGGAATTACTCTTTTTTCTGCTTGGGCCATCGGGTTTTGTTTGACATCTGCTATCAATTCAGCCAGTCGTTGGGATCCCTTGGCTTGTTCACCACTCCACTCACGTACGAAAGCACCGCCCTTGATATCCTCAACCAGATTTTTTCGCATCCTGGTTTTAATCTCATCGTTCAGCAGGTTGCGGGACCGACTCAGTGTACCATATTGACTAGTAGTAGAGTGGTTTGTAATCTGTTCGTAAAATCCGTTTTGAGCCATCATGCTCATAATCTCAGCGGCTTCACCAGAAGCGTATAGCTCAAGCACCATCAATTCAGGTGGGAATCCGTTTTCTACTCCCAGTTTGAAACATTCCTCGAACCAGGCCAGCAGCCCCGGCCAAACCACCTGCTCGGCAAAGAGATCAAGCTCGGCCTCCTCCCTGAATGACGACTCAAACACACCGCCTCGTGTCGCTCCGATACCTTTAGCAATGGACATCATCTTTTCCCATGCCCTGCCAGTTGCGTCCTGATGCACAGCAATCTGAGCCATTGCCCCTTTGCCGCGTTCGAATAAAATTCGTACATAATTACCTGTCATCCGGGGGGCGACCATCACCACATCGACATCCGGTACTGGTTTAATGAGTTCATAGCCAATGTTATATCCACTGGCCCACACCAAAGTGTTGCCACTGGTCAAGCCCGGCGCGATCTGCTCATCCCAGATTAGCGGTTGAGACTCATCGGTTGTTAGAATCAAAAGATAATCACCGGCCGCAGCAGCTTCAGGAATTGTCATAGGAACAAAACCATCTGTTGAAGCCTGCTCAAGGTAGCTGTCATTTCGATTGCCGATGATTACGCTTATCCCACTGTCTCTAAGGTTGAGAGCTTGTGCCCTGCCTTGATTGCCGTAACCAATTATCGCTACCGTTTGATCAGTGAGAGGCTCCAGCGTTGCATCAGCTTCAGTGTATACCCTCATTTTAGTACTCCCTGTAACTTTAATTAACTGTTTTTACGTGTATATCCGATGTCCAAAAGCCTATTGTTACACAGCCAACCGTGCTTCGTAACAACAAATAATTGGTGTGGACTAGAAACAGCTGATATCACCTAGTGTGTCAAAATAAAAGTTAGCGGGTTCCTGGCGCAGATGCCTCAGGCCATGACCTCGAGCAAACCCTCATCATCGTTAATCCCGGAGTCTGGAATGTCCATATGGGTCAGTTTACTATATTTTTTAAATGCCAGAGCTTATATTGAATCGTATTCCATTTTCAACTCGTTAGAGAAATCCAGTAAGTCTAGGAACAACCAATACGATATCTGGGATATAGGTAATGAGCAGCAGTACCAGAATTTCCATCGCTACAAATGGTAGAACCTTGAGGGCGATGCTTTCGTATGAGGTTTGGGCAATCGGCGCGGCGGTGAACAGGCAGACGCCGAGCGGCGGAGTGGTGAGGCCTATGTTGACATTGACTATCATGATCAGCGCGAAATGCAGTGGGTGAACACCGTATTTCACTGCCAATGGCAGCAGAATCGGCGCCAGAAGAATGATGTTCGCCCCGGTCTCCATGATCATGCCCATGAACAGCAGGAATACGTTGACCAGCAGTAAAAAGAGAATTTTGTTCTCGGTTAGCGACATCATAATCTGGGCGATCTGTGTTGGAATCCTCTCTATGGTAAGCACCATGCCGAACAGTTTGGCGGTACAGATAATCAAAAGAATCACTGAAGAGACGACGGCGCATTCGAGGAGGGATTCCAATATGTCTTTGAAGGATAGGCTCCGGTAGACGAAAATCCCGATTAGAAATGCGTAGCCACAAGCTAGAGATGCCGCTTCAGTGGCGGTAAATTTGCCGCTGAGTATGCCGCCGATAATGATGATCGGCATGATCAAACCGATGATTGCGCTCTTGGTCCTCTTCAGCACCTCCGGCATCGGTACCGGTTCTGTCCTGCGGGGGTGATGCTCTTTCAGGGCATAAATCAGCGCCAGCACCATCAGACCGAGGCC
>JBLYYR010000216.1:0-25522 GCA_048550195.1 Arenicellales bacterium | reverse complement strand
TCGACGGGTTGTATATCAAAGAAGTCTGCGCAGAGGACGTTTAGGCCATCGCCCTGGTACATGAGTCCCCACTCATGTTCACTGATGTCATGCTCTATATCGTTTTCTATAAAGAAATCGTCTACCGCAAGTGGACTGATCTCTATGCCGGTGACGCGGAAGTTCTGTTCTCGTAACCAGATCATGTCGAGGGATTTACCACAAAGAGGGAGTAGTACGTGGTCTCCCTGTTCTATGCCCAGCAGATCGATAAAACGCGTCATGTGAGCGTTGTATTCATTTTTATGGAAGCCTATTTCACCGGCTTGCCAGCGTTGATGCCAGAAATCTGCTTGCATCGAGTGATACTCCTATAAACTGTTAAATAAAATAAAAACGCCAGGATGCAAAGACGCCAGGAAAATATTCTCCTGTTTTTTCGTTTGCGACGTTGCGCCCTGTGCATAGAGGGCTTTACTGCCAGGCATTTCTCATCATGGCGATACCGTGTGCGCCGTGTGATTGTATCTCATGTAGTTGGCCTGCGACCATTCCACCCAGAGCATAAACCGGGATCGCGCAATTTTCGATGATCTGGCTCATTTTACTCATGCCTAGCGCTGCTGCTTCAGGGTGTGACGGCGTGCTATTGACCGGTGACAGGACAGCGAAGTCCAGGCCGAGTTTAATGGCGTGTTCCAGTTCATGTCGGCTGTGGCAGGAGGCGGCGACGAGCTTGTAATCAGGGCGATGGTCAAGTTGCAGTAAATGTTTACTAGTCAGGTGTAAGCCGTAGATATGTTGAGGTTGTACGTCAGGCATATCAGAATTAATAAGAATTTTTACTCCACTCGGATCAGTGATTGGCAGAATTTTATCGATCAGGCGTCGTAACTGAGAATTGCTCAGAGATTTTTCTCTTAGCTGAAGCATTCGCAGTCCTTTTTTTATTGCCACAGGCAAGCGTCGCAGAAATTCTTCCCCGCCGATCTCACTTGCACAGGATATGGCATAGGTGTCGGGAAGAAGTAAGGCGCGAAGAACCGGTCCGTTGGCCGCCAGCAGAGGGGAAATTGTTAATTCTGAAAGGTTCTGCCAGGAAAGTCGCTGACCCTCTTCTCCGTGTTCGTGGCCTGTCCAGCCACTGACGATGAAAAAGTGCAACAACACTGAAGCATGCGGGTAGCTGTGGGACAGGGTGATCCAGGGTCTGGCTTCTGTAATGTTGATCGCCAATTCCTCCCTGATTTCTCTCTCCAGTGCCTGACGGGCCGATTCACCTGCTTCGATTTTTCCACCAGGAAATTCCCATTCTCCGGCACAGGCCTTTCCCGGAGGTCTTTCAGCGAACAGCACCTTGCCGTCTTTACGTTTGATGACGGCAACGGCTACATCTATATTTTTGTGTAATCGACTATTCACTACAGCAGCCATCGTTTAGCGCTGTCAGACTCTAGAAAAAATTTAATAGTCATCCCCCGGTTGTTGGCAGTCGTTTCGAGGAAACGGATGTGTTCAAGGTACTTCGGCTGGCAGATAATAGCGATACGCAAGCTGGATATATCCAGAGTTTTGAAAAAAGTTGCCAGTTTGTACAGATCAAGTACTTCATTCAGTATGTACTGACGATGTGTTTCATCGATCAGCATATTCCTTTGTCCCTGTTCTTTGCAGAGTTCAGCTATTTCACGTGCGTAGCGACTGATTTCGTCCAGATCATCACTCTCTCCGCGACTTTTGACCAGGAAATATTTTTTCTTATTTTCCGTGCTGTATTCAATACCCATACTGAAACCAATCTCCTTTTGGGGGCGTTATAAAAAATATATGTATTGTGACTGCCGCTGTCAATCAATAGAGATACTCATGTGTTTGAAGATGTATGTCCGGTTTGCTGATCGCTATAGCGAAAGGAGCGGAATGAATGCCCCAGGCTGACATCAGTGCGCAGTGCCAGCAGCTTTTTCACCATACTTGCCGACTCATGGTTTTGTGATAAAGATTCACCTGCACGTCCACCTATTTCTTTTTCTGCTGCGAGTATCTCATCTAGATCTGAGTAAGCTTTAAGCAGTCGTGCAGCTGTTTTTGCTCCGATACCGGGTACACCTGGCAGTGAATGTGATTTATCACCGACCAGTGCCAGATAATCATTTAACTGGGTGGGTTTAACCGAAAAGCGCTGCTGGATGGTCTCGGCCGTGATCGGCTCCTGTTTGAAATGATTATATTGGCTGATTCCCGGTCGTAATAGCTGAGCCTGCCCTGTATCAGTTGACAATATTGTGACCTCAGCACCTTGTGCTGCGGCCTTTACCGCAGCACTGGCGATGACGTCATCGGCTTCCATGCCAGCTATATTCAATGTGAAAACACCGTTTTGCTGAATCTCCAGTTTCAGGCGGGAAAAAATTTCAATCAGTTCCCCGGGCATGGCAGGTCGATCTTTTTTGTAGTCAGGAAAGACGCCATGCCGCCATGTCGGGCCGTCAGATTCGAAAGCACATATGGCATGTGTTGGTGTATGTTGCTTTAGCGCGCGGGAAAGAGATTGCAGTGATGATGCAATGGTCTGTTCGATTATCTGGTTCTGGTTATCTGCGGGAATGGCAGCATGAATACGACGGATAAGATTCGGACCATCAATCAGTAGAAAGCGGACACCTGAGAGCTGTATCTTACTAAGCTGAGGCATGATTATGCTTAGTTAAAAGCTGGCCAACTGCTGTTCAGTTGGTTCGGCACAGCAGTACCAGGATTCCGAGTGCGTGGGGACGGAGTTTCCAGAGTAGCTTTCGGTTACATCTTCAGCACTTCTACCAGCGGCTTTTAGTGCGATACGCCGAATGCCATTAAAAACCTGCAACCTGCTCAGGCCATCATTTTCAGCCTTTTCAGTCCAGTGCCGGATGTTTTCCTGCAGCAGGTCCAGCTGCGGGTCTTTGTGTACCCACGTGTAGCCCAGTGATGCAGGGTTGAAATCGGTGATACAGGTTTCCTCTTTCGGCAGTTCGAGTAAGCGTGAGTCGCTGGGTATGAGCAGGCGCAGTGACAGTTGTACCGGGTTGACACACATGATTAATTTTAACTCTGCAATCTTGTTCAGTAAATTGAGATAGTTCTCGATAGTGGTCCAGGGTGTAAAAGGAATAAAAGTAGGCGCCAGCGCGATATCATGTTCAGCCATCATAGTGACGACTTTCTCAAACTCTTCTGCAGTATGCCCTTTGTCGAGAAATTCGAGGATTTTGTCATCGACAGATTCCGCCGCTGTGGTCACCAGAATGCCGCCGCTGTCCCGTAGGAAAGGGAGAAATTCCGGATACTTAATAATGTGTTCAATCTTGATGACGGCATCGTATGTCAATGATGGAAATTCCTCATGCATTGCTTCGATGATACGACGGGCGTGTCGCGGGCCGTTAAGGAAGTCCGGGTCACCGAATGATATATGTTGCGCACCCTTTGCCACCTGTTGACGAATATCTTCGAGGACGATGTCAGCCGGTACCGCAAAAAAGCGGCCTTTGTAAACAGGTACTACCGGGCAATGCCGGCACAGGTGCTTACAGCCACGGGTGGTTTCAGTAAAGCCCATGACGCGTTTAGTTCCGTCCGGCAGCACCAGATGGGCATACTTATCCAGAGCAGGCAGTGATTGCCGGTCGGGGACTAAAAATTTTATTCGATTCAGATTGATTACAGTTTCTGATTGCGCAGGATGATTCTCTTCTGCGGAAATGGAGTCAGCATAAGCGAGCATGTCAGCTTCGGATTCACCGCCAAATACTGCATCGACCCCCAGTTCTCGCAGGTGCTTTTCATTGACCGGGGCATACCAGCCGAACACCGCTATTTTTGCCAGCGGGGCCAATTTTTTTATTCGCGGCATGGCCTCGATAGCGATGCGTGTGGCAGTAAGCATGCTGAGGTATAAAAAAACTGTCGTTGCAGGAGCCAGCACTTCGGAAGTTAACTTTTGTTGCGATAGATCCAGACATTTAACTTCGCAGCCTGCCTGTCTGAACAGTGCGGCAGGCTCTGCCAGCGCAAAAGGCTGGCGGCCAAGATCATAAGGGCTGATAAGAACAACCCTTTGTTTGTCAGACGGGTTCTGTTCAGAGTCCTGCATGTATCTTTCGGTTACCGAACAGGTTGAGCTGCAACTTTTTTTTATATTTGTCATAGGGAGAAATATTTACCTTAATTTCGTATTCCAGAGCCGTTTTTAAGTAAGTAAAGTGTGGCGGCTGTTAAAACGGTAATAAAAGCGAGGATGATAATAAATGCATAGATTATGCTCAGGTCGGATTTACCCAGTACACCATAGCGAAAGGCGTTAACCATATGCAGTACAGGATTGATCAGGGAAACCTGCTGCCAGAACTCAGGTAGTAGCTTGATGGAATAAAAGACGCCACCGAGGTAGGTCAGCGGAGTAAGTACAAAGGTGGGAATGATTGAAATGTCGTCAAAATTCCGTGCAAATACGGCATTGATCATGCCGGCAAGTGAAAACAGAATTGCGGTCAAAAGAATCACCACGGAAGTAATTAGATAGTTATCAATAGAAAGGCCGGTGAAGATTAGCGCGATTATAGTTACGATAGCACCAACTATCAGGCCACGTGCTACACCGCCGCTAACAAAGCCTGCAAGTATGATGAAATTAGGAACCGGAGCGATCAGTAATTCTTCAATAGATCGTTGGAATTTCATGCTGAAGAAGGATGACACAACATTGGCATAGGAACTGGTAATCACCGACATCATTATCAGGCCGGGAACAATAAATTCCATATAGCTGAAGCCGTCCATGGTACCTATGCGTTTACCAATGAGATTGCCGAAAATGATGAAGTACAGTGTCATGGTGATCGCTGGCGGCAGGATGGTCTGTGGCCAGATACGCATAAATCGCGTGATTTCGCGTTTGACAATAGTTTTATAGGCGGTAAACCGGACGGCGTAGCTCATGTCATATTCTAGCTTATTCAGTAGGTATAGTTTTAATAAAAATCTTCACCACAAAGGTCACAGGAAATTTTGCGGTTAAGGCTGCGATGGCGATACATAAAAGTTTTTTCAGGTTTTCCTTTGTGACCCTGTGTCCTCTGTGGTTAACCGGTTTTCAGACGTTGTTTTCATTGGCTTGACCATGGCGATTAATAAAGGCAATAACGTCAGGTTCGCAATCAGTGCAGTAATCATTGCCGCTCCCGTCAGCAGGCCGAAATAGATTGTCGGGATAAAATTTGACAGGGCGAGAATAGAAAAGCCAGCGGTGATGATCATTGTGGTGTAGTACATAGCGCGTCCGATACTATTATGGCAGCGCATTATGGCGAACCAGTAATTTTCATCCTGCCAGTATTCTTCCTGGAAACGGTGAACATAATGAATGGTGTCATCTACTGCAATTCCGATGGTGATCGCCGCAATGGTGATAGTCATTATATCGAGCGGGATGCCTGCCAGCCCCATTATTCCCAGTATTGTTGTGGCCGCCAGGATGTTGGGAATAATGGCCAGCACAGCCATTTTCAATGACCGGAACAGCACGATAAACATAGCCAGTATGGCAAGGAAAACGACACCGAGAGTCTTTATTTGTGAGCTAAACAGACTTTGCAGCATGTTGTTATAGAGTACCAGCATGCCTGTAAGGTGTACTTGCTCCGGCTGGAACCCCATTTCATCGATCAGATGATTGCGGATTTCCTCTAATAGATCGGCGCGTTTCAGCTTCGGGTCTGAATCAATAACCCGGATACTGAAGCGCAGCTGGTTACCGTCTTCTGACATATAGGGTGAGAACAGGCTCTGTTTTACCTCTTCGGGTAAACGTT
This sequence comes from Arenicellales bacterium, assembly GCA_048550195.1. Classification (GTDB taxonomy): domain Bacteria; phylum Pseudomonadota; class Gammaproteobacteria; order BMS3Bbin11; family BMS3Bbin11; genus BMS3Bbin11. Next base: position 19,694 of record JBLYYR010000216.1, on the reverse strand, counting down.
TAAACAAAACTGAAAGAAAGAAGTCATCCAGATTTTTACCATCTTTCAATAACTGCAGCATGCGCATGGCCGTGCTAACGGATAACACTTTACCGGACTCAGGCAGACTGTCCAGGTAGTTGTGAATTTTGTCTACATCTTCCAGCATGAATGAATTAAACCAGAAACTGGATCCGGCAATACCGCTTTGTGGCTGTTCCGGGTAGCCGTATATTTCATCTTCTACGTAGCCGAATATCTCATCTTCAGCGTAGCCGTGTAACTCGTCATCTGCTGCGGCCTTTTTCTCCTCTTCCATTTCCTGAAAGAAGCTATCGGGTGCATCAATAATAACGTCCAGTGGAGTAGTGCCACCCAGTGTCTGATCAATTAATTTCATGCCCTGGTGGATTTCGGTGGAGGATTTGAAGTAGCTGATGAAGCTGTTTTCCACCGTTAGTTTTGAAATGCCGATAAGACTTACCAGTGCCAGTACCAGTGCACCAAGTAGCACGCACAGTTTCCGATGCTCAATCAGGTTGGCAATGTAACGGGTAAGGGTGCCGGTGATATCGTGCAGTTTTCCCGGTTGACCCGCTTTCAGCAATACCAGGCTTGCAGGAAACAGGGTGAATGTGTAGAAGAAGGCCACAGCAATTCCGATGACCATCATCCAGCCAAAATCGATGACGGGCCGTATATCACTGAATATCAGAGAGGCAAATGCAACCATAGTGGTGATCGCCGTATAAAAACTGGGCAGAAATTTACTGCGGATGGTTTGGCTTACCAGTGTACGTTGGTCGCTATCAGGGCTGTCTGCATGCAGTTCCCGGTAACGGACGATGAGGTGCACGGTCAGTGACATAGTGATAATCAACAACAGCGATATAAAGTTGGATGACACCACCGTCACACGCCAGCCCAGCAATCCAAGAATTCCCAGCATTGACAAGCCTGTGGCAGCACAGGTGAGTATCGGCAGGTAGACCCAATGAGGTTTACGGAATGCGATATAGAGAAAGCTAACCAACAATGCCAGTACAGCAAGACCGAATAATTTTAAATCACTCCTGACATAGTCCATAGAGTCCGCAACAATCATCGGAACGCCACCGAGGAAAAGTTGAGCCTTGTCCCGATGGTCGTCCATGATGTTACGAATTTTCTGTATGTCCGTTCGTTCCTGTTCAAGCAGACCATCACCGTACTCATCAAACTCTTTTGTTACGCGTGCTAGTTCTTTCTTTTGTTCGGGCGTCAGGCTGCTTTCCATGCGCAATACACGCAAGCTGTTTCGTTGATCAAAAAGAAGTTGCCAGGTCTCATCACGGCGAAGCTTGATTTGCAGTGCAGTCGTATGGCCATCCGGGCTAATTATAAGATTTCTGTAAAAAGGGCTGCTGGTCAGTTCTTTTCTGGCCATGCCAGGTACGGTATCGGGTGATTCCAGAGTGCGAATGTTTTTGCTCAATTCAGATAGTGAGACAGGTGGACTGCTTATCAGTGGTACATCAAGTATCGTTGTGACGCTGTCAACGCGTTTGATAGTTTTTAGCTGTTGCCTTAATTCAGCCAGGTCAGCCAGAATTGTCTTGCTGAACAGGCCTTTTTTCGGGGTGTAGGTAATAACCAGATAGTCTACAGAGTCATATCGGGCGGAGATGGAGCGGTAATAACGCAGGGCAGAGTCATTCTCAAGAACCAGCGTATCAGCCGAGGCATCCAGTTTGAAGTCCTTGCTATAGTAGCCAATGGAGGCAGTCAGAATGAATAACAGGCCAAGGGTCAGCCAGGGACGGCCCAGAATAAGGCTCTCATAGAAGACGGTCAATTTCTGCATATAAGCTTTTCGCATTAAGCGGCGCTCTTAGACTCAAGTTTTTTATTATCATCCACCAGATCCATGAACAATTTCTCAAGTCTGTTGGTCTTGTTGCGAAGGCTGAGTATGTTGATGTCATGGCTGGATAGCTGGCTGAATAGCCTGTTAAGGTCTTTTTCTTTTGCCACGTCAACAGCAAGTGTGTGGGCGTCAATTTTAAGCAGGGTATAACCGTCAAGTTCAGGTACATCATCGATTTCTTCCTGTGTGTCGAGCAGGAAGGTCTCAATATGGAGCTTTCCCAGCAGATTTTTCATGCTGGTATTTTCCATGATCAGTCCCTGATCAATAATCGCAATATTGCGGCACAGGTTTTCTGCTTCTTCCAGGTAGTGCGTGGTCAGGATTATCGTTGTCCCCTGCTGGTTGATTTCGCGTAGAAACTCCCACATCGAACGACGAATTTCGATATCGACTCCGGCAGTGGGCTCATCGAGTATCAGTAGTCTTGGTTCATGTACTAGCGCGCGGGCGATCATCAGGCGCCTTTTCATGCCGCCGGACAGGGTTCGTGCTGGGCTGTTTCGTTTATCCCACAACTCCAGACGGCGCAGGTATTTCTCTGCACGTTCTAGGGCAAGCTCCTTCTTCAGGCCATAATACCCACCCTGATTAGTAACGATATTGATGACCTTTTCAAACACACCAAAATTAAACTCCTGTGGCACCAGGCCTATGCAGGATTTTAATGACTCAAGATCACTGTCAAGATCATGCCCGAAGACTGCAACCCTCCCCTGTGTTTTATTTACCAGAGAAGAGATTATGCCGATGATCGTCGATTTCCCGGCACCATTAGGACCAAGCAGGGCAAAAAAATCGCCGCTCTCCACCTCCAGGTCAACTCCTTTCAGCGCGGTGACGCCCCCGGCATATTGTTTGTGCAAATTCTGTATTGTTAATGCCTTCATTTATATTCACTGTTCCTGGTTGCATACTGAAAAAACTGGGCTGATATTCCTGACTGCATTTTCATGCAGGTTTTTTCAAACCATATTCTATTGAGTCTGAAAGGCCAGGGGGGTCTTTTGTTGCGAGTCCGTGGCATGCTTGTTAATAATGTAAAAGCTGATTAGTCAAGTTTTTCATAGCTAATGCCAGGTTTCAAACAGCTTCCGGCATTGTACAATGTTTTGTGTCTGTCGTAGGGTATCATCATACTTTCATATTTCACCATTTTCATATGTGCACTGTATTATCCGCACACAATGCGCGTTAATTTGTGATGCGATCAAGGCCTGCGCATTAAGCCTGCATCTGCATTGTTATCTATGAATGGGGAAGGGCTGTGGTGAGTCGCAGGAACAGGCCTGGCAAGAATTCAGTAAGGCAGCAGAACTCGAGCCTGTAGTAGTTTTATATAGCAAGAGCATGAACTGTGGTGTAGAAATCAACCTGCTGATCATCCTGCACCAGCTATATTATTAACCGCCTATTGAAAAGACAGATCGTTTAAATCGAGCTAAGCCGCTTGCCGTCTAAACAAAAAAACAATTATACTCTTTCTCCCATTTGTGACTTTTGACAGCCCCTGTTTGCAGGGGCGTTTTTTCCATGCCATGTAATCTGAGGTTCCCTGGGCAGGGGGACAAGCACTTCAGCCAATAGGATAATCGATACTGAGTGCATTCACCGGACAGACAGACACGCACATTCCGCAGCCGTTGCACAGATCCATATTGATCTGTGCACGGCGCATGTGGGGTGTGCTGATGGCCTGGTAGCCGCAGTGTCCGATACAGGATTGGCAGATGATGTCACTCCAGGCAATGCAGGTGTCACGGTCCACCGTTGCTTTGCCTATATCAGGGGCTACAGAGTCTGCAAGTTCAATTTTTATCGGGCATACTTCGACGCAGGCCATGCAGAACGTACATCCAGCTGCGCCGAAGTCAAGATAGGGCAGACCATTCAGCTCATGGTCAGCGGGGTGCAGGCGGATGATGGCTGGTTCGCAGGCAGTCGTACAGGGATGTGCACAGCCAATACAGTGTTCGTCTAATGGCAGCCCCTGATGCCAGGGTGGAGGAGGCCCCAGGGGTTTCTGCCGTTTAGCTTCTTTGGCGCGGCCTTCCCGGCTTAAATAGGCGCCACGTAAAAATGCTCTTCGACTACCGCTGACAGTACTCAACGATAAGTACTTTCTACCAATGCGGGAGCATTCGAAAGCGAGACGTGACATTGTGTGCAGTTAAAGCGCGCACCGTCTATATCCTCAAGGTCTTTACTCGCATAATGTTCCTTTGACATCGGGCTCTTGTTTTTAATGGTCCTGTCGGTGTTCAGAGGCCTGCCGATATACTTCGGTACATCATGACAATCGAGGCACTGATTGTCTTCCATATTAACAGGAAGAAACCCTTCTACCTGGTGCGGAATCTGTGGTGGCAGCTCGTCCCAGGATTTAGACAGGCGGTCGTTATAGCCGGGCTTACCATCGCTGTATGTATATACTGTCGGTGTTGGCGTATCAAAAACGCTGGTACCCGTATTTAGCTCATCCAGTGCGGCGCTGCTGCTTGTATCAGCTGTTGCACAGGTAGTGGTAATGATGGCTGCCAGGCTAAGGATGGTGAGAAACTGTAGTGTCTTCATGCTGCTCTCCTTTGTTGAGATTCAGTGGTTTCAGTAACTTGTTGAGGTTTAATGTGTTGCCGTAAATCAAATTTCAGGGTGTCTTCTGGACACACGGTGATACAGCGGCCACAGTTGGTGCACTCACCGGAAGCGATCATGCCTGTCTTTGTGGCTGCTTTGAAGTTGAATACCTGAGGCTCCGGGCAAACCTTGACGCATTCGCAGCATTGCGTACAGGTTGGTGTATCAAATGCTATACGCAGCTGTGCCACTTTTCCGACTACGGCATAAAATGCGCCCAGCGGGCAAAGGTGTCCGCACCAGCCATTCTTAAGAATTAACAGGTCGAAAAGAAATACACCGAGTATCGCGATCCATCCGGCGCCAATGCCGAAGATCAATTCACGGTGCAGCATGCCAATGGGGCTGACCCATTCGAATGCGGCAATACCGGTCAATATTGATAGAACCAGCGTTAAAACCAGTACACTATAGCGGATCTTTCTGCTAATTTTGAAAGCATCCTTAATATCCAGTTGACGTCGTATCCGGGAGGCGAGATCGGTGACCATGTTGAGGGGACACACCCAGGCACACCAGGTACGGCCACCGATCACCGCAACGATTACCAGTATGATTGCCGCACCGATTAATGCTTCCTGCAACGGCAGCTGTCCGGTCAGAATGATTTGCAGAACAGCGAAAGGATCTGCCATGGGAATGAAGCCAAGGAATTCTGAGCTGCTCAGGTTGCCGGTCAGGACTGGCTGTCCTGCAAGCTTCCAGCCCCAGCGTACGGTGCCAAAAAATAGCAGTAGCAGCCCAAGTTGTAGAGCTCTCCGTAGCATCAAATAGCGCCATACTTTTAACTTGTCAGAGAACGACTCCGGCATGACGAAAGGCCTGACCGGTCGGCCATTGGGTCCCAACTTGACCGGTTTATTTAGCTTGTTCACAACGAGCCCTCATTAAGAAAATCAAGGTCAGGCGCTGGTGTGTTGTCATCTTTCCTGTCTTTGTCGTAGGCCTTAAAGTCCTGTGTGATCGGTGTATCGATGGTCCAGCCAAGGCGGTAATGATCGCCAATCTGGCCCTGCACGAGAGACGGTTGCACAATACGTATTGCGGCCTTCTGGGTCGGGCAGGCCTTTTCACAGATGCCGCAGCCGGTGCAGGCATCGCTGTGTACCAGCGGGACGAACATCGCGTGTTTGCTGATGCGGCGTGGATGATGCTCAACGGTAATGGCTTTACCTTTAACAGGGCATTCGCGGTGACAGATTTCACAGCGCAGGCCCTGCCAGGATAGACAGTTTTCGATGTCGATGACGGCCAGCCCCATGCGCGAATCATTAATATTCTCCAGTGCCGGATCTATAGCGCCAGTTGGACAGGCCTCCAGGCACGGAATATCTTCGCACATGAAACAGGGAATTTCTTTCGGTATGAAATAGGGTGTCCCAATGGGGATGCCGACTTCGGCGGTTGCCAGTTTCAGGGTGTCATAAGGGCAGGCATCAACGCACTGTCCACATTTGATGCAGCGCGCGTTGAAGTCTGCTTCAGCAAGTGAACCCGGCGGGCGAATGGCAAACGGTGTTGCGTGCGCCTGCTGGTTCAACAGGTACAACCAGACCAGGCCACCTGTAGCAGCCAGGGCCGTGCCCTGACCAATTCTGGTCAGGAAGTCACGCCGGGAATTCGATGCGTTCTTGCTCATGCGTTAATGCCCCTGGAAGAACGGCAACAGGGCTGCCATGTCTACCGGGTACCGTACTCAGGCCTTGTAGACCTTGATCGCAGCTTTCTTGAAGTCCTCTTCCTTGGACATCGGACAGGTAGCATCCAGACATATCTTGTTGACGAATACGCCTTTGTCGAAGAATGCCGCAAAGGTGTAGCCCTTTGGTGGCCGGTTTCGACCCTGAGTCTCGACCAGGATCTTGATCTTGCCACGACGCGATTCGATCCAGGCCAGATCGTTGCGCTGCAGGCCACGTTTGGCGGCATCATCCGGGTTCATGAACAGCACGGCCGTGGGCACTGCGCGATGCAGTTCCGGCACACGCCGTGTCATGGTGCCGGTATGCCAGTGCTCAAGCACACGTCCGGTGGAGAACCACAGGTCGTAGTTGTTATCAGGCTGTTCCGGTGGAGCCGCATAAGGCCGGAAGAAAATCTTGGCCTTGCCAGCGAGACTGGTTTTTTCCTTGCTGGTAACCTTGTCCAGATCGCCACCGGGCAATTTCTTCAGCGCCTTGCCGTAGAAATCGAAGCCGCTGCCTTTGGCACAATATGAATCGTATTTTTCATTGAAGCGCCATTCGGTTTCCTTGCCGTTGACAACCGGCCATTTCAGTCCACGCACCTTGTCGCCATAGTAGACGTCGAACTCGGCCAGATCATGCTGATGTCCCACACCGAATTGACGGTACTCGTCAAACAGGGCCTTTTCCGGGAACCAGCCATCGCCCAGTTTTTCAGCGATATGGTTGCCATGTCCCTTCGAGATAGAGTTGTCAGGCCATTTGACCTTAAGGTTTTCTTTATTGGCGAATAGCACGTCGTAAAGCGTGTCTTCCGGCGAGTAGCCCATTTTCTTTGCTTCAGCCATGACATCAGGCAGTTTGCCGTCATCGTAGCCTTTGGCCTTGAGTCCTGGCACTTTCTGCTCGCCCCAGACTTCCTTCAGCTTGAAGCGCTTGGCGAACTCCAGCCCTTGCCAGACATCACCCATTGCTTCGCCGGGAGGAGCTACCTGCTGACGCCAGGCCTGCGTGCGACGTTCTGCATTACCATACAGGCCCCACTTCTCGAAGATCATGGCCGTAGGCAGGATCAGGTCGGCCACCTTGGCTGATATGGTCGGATAGGGATCGGATACCACCAGGAAGTTTTCTTCCTTGCGCGCGGCCTTGAGCCAGTGGTTGGCGTTTGCTGTCGCCTGGAAGGGGTTGTTGACCTGTACCCAGGCCCACTTGATATGTCCATCCTCAAGATCACGCATGATCTTGGTTATGTGGCTGCCGGGCTTAGGGTTCAGTGTCATCGTCGGCACTTTCCAGAGTTTTGCGCTGAATTCGCGATGTTTGGGATTGAACACTACCAGGTCTGCTGGCAGCCGATGTGCGAAGGTACCCACCTCACGTGCCGTACCACAGGCCGATGGCTGACCGGTCAGTGAAAATGCACCGTTGCCCGGTTGAGCCTGTTTGCCCAGCAGCAGGTGTATGGCATAGATCTGTTCATTGACCCAGCTGCCCCGATAGTGCTGGTTGAAGCCCATGGTCCAGAAACTGGTGACCTTACGTTCTGGATCGGCGTACAGATCGACCAGTCCCTTGAGCTTGGCCTTGTAGGTCTCAATGTCTTCGGCCGCGTCGCCTTTAGAAAGTTTTGCAACAAAATCCAGTGTGTAGGGCTCGACGCCGCGCTTGAATTCCTCGAAGCTGATCATCCAGTGCTTGACTGGTTTCCCGGTATTTTTTTGCTCTACTACTTCACCTTCCTTGCGGCGTTGTGCAATGGCCTCGTCCTTGTCCAATGTGACTCTCAGTTCCTTAATCTGGACATCCTTCTCGGCATCGTAGGCATACTTGTCTGTGCCACGCATGCCATAACCGATATCGTAGGGGCCGGTGGCAAACACGCAGTGCTTCTTGACGAAGTCATGGTTGACGGCATCTCGTTTGATCAATTCACGCAGCAGGTAGTTCTGAATGGCCAGGTCGGTACCCGGTTTGAAGACAATTTCGCTGTCGGCGATGTCCGAGGTCTGGTTGCTGCAGGTGGTCAGGTTGACCAGCTTAACGTTGTCATTCGACAGGCGGCGGTCTGAAACACGTGCCCACAGGATGGGGTGGCATTCAGCCATATTGGCTCCCCAGGTGACGACCGTATCGGTATGCTCGATGTCATCATAGTTACCAGACGGTTCATCAATACCGAAAGTCTGGATAAAGCCCACCACGGCCGAGGCCATGCAGTGTCTGGCATTGGGGTCAATGTTGTTGCTGCGGAATCCGGCTTTCATCAACTTGGCCATGGTGTAGCCTTCCGGAATCGTATACTGGCCGGAGCCAAACACGCCGATGCCGGCTGGTCCCATCTCCTGGTAGGTTTTCTTGAACTGCCTGGCCATCTCGTCGAAGGCCACTTCCCAGCTGACCGGCTTGAACTTACCGTTCTTATCGTACTTGTCGCCTTTCATGCGCATCAACGGCTGAGTCAGGCGATCTTTGCCATACAGAATCTTGCCATTGAAATACCCCTTGATGCAGTTCAGCCCTCGGTTGACAGGTGCATCCGGATCACCTTTGGTGGCCACAATGCGGCCTTCACTGGTGCCTATCATGATGCCGCAGCCGGTGCCGCAGAATCGGCAGACGCCCTTGTCCCACTGTATACCGGCTTCAGCTTCTTTTGATTTAGCCAGGGCCACGGCGGGTATCGTGATGCCGACCGCGGTAGCGGTGGCGGCTGCGGCACTGGTTTTCAGTAATTCTCTGCGTGTCAGCTCCATTACGTTCTCCTGGGTAGGGTGTCTGGATTTGGTTTTATGTGATATTTTTATTTGATTGTTGTACTGCTAATTTAGTGGGGTATTGATTGCCTTGAGGGTTTCATTCTCGAGTTCTTCTGGAATGCCTGTTACATTTTCAGTGTCTTCCTCGAAACTGTGGTAGGACATTTCAGCAAGGGCGATACCGGGCAGGGCGCGGATGCGCATGAGGCCATCTATTTCGTCATGAATAGATGCTGCTTCCTGGGTGATGATGATGCGCCCTGATGGCTGATCAATGTGGTGAACATCGATGCCGTCCAGTGAGTTCAGTGTTTCGACCGTTGAATCTACTTTGTCAGGTGCAACGACTACAAGAATGCCTGAAATATTCATTTTATGACGATCCCTCTAGCTCATCTTGCTGAATATTGACGATAGAACTACATTGTTCATATCATAAATTTGCATGGTTATTACAAATCTACTTTTGATGAAGATTGCCTGTTTACACGGTTCCTATTTTATATAGATTTCATGCAAGAATATTTGATCTATGTCAAGTTTAATGAGGGGTGAATAAAGTAGCATTATACTGGTTCGTTAAAAAATACAAATAATACTACTACCCTAAGAAAAGGAGAAATACATGCCTGCTAAAAAAACGCTCGCCATGTTGTTGAGTTCTATCCTGGCACTTGGATGTACGCAGCTAATGGCTGCACCAACTGCAAGTATGCTGGCAAATACCTGTGCCGGTTGTCATGGTACTGATGGTTCCAGTATGGGACCTGCAATACCAAATATTGCCGGTGTGTCGGCAGAATACTTTAACACCGTCATGAAAGAGTATCAGGAAGATGATCGTGCAAGTACGATTATGGGCCGTATTGCCAGAGGTTATACCACAGAAGAAATTGCACTGATGGCAGATTTTTATGCTGCTAAGAAGCCTAAAAGCACCAGTCAGAAACTGGATGCTGAAAAAGTAGCTGTAGGCTCCGGGCTGTACAAGAAGAATTGCAGCAAGTGCCATGATGAAAAAGGTACTCTGCCTGATGATGATTCAGGCATCCTGGCAAGTCAATGGTTGCCATACCTACAGTATTCCATGGAAGATTTCCAGGCCGGCCATCGTGAGATGCCGAAGAAGATGAAGAAGAAGGTTAAAAATCTCAGTGCGGCTGAAATTGAAGGCCTTTTACAATTCTTTGCCAGCCAACAGTAGGAGAGGACAGGATAATGAAACAGATTAAACGTAGAGACTTTATCAAAATCGCTGGCGCAACTGTTGCAGTTAGTGCAATTGGATTCCCAAGCATTGCCGCAGCTGCTGGCAAGAAACAGGTCGTCATCGTCGGTGGTGGAACGGGTGGTGCAACAGCCGCCAGGTATATTCGCCGTGCTGACCCTTCAGTGGAAGTCACACTGATTGAACCCAATGAGTACTATTACACCTGCTACATGAGTAACGAAGTCATAGGTGGGGCACGACCACTGGATTCTATCAAGTTCGGGTACGATGGCCTGCGCAAGCACGGTGTTACGGTAGTACACGACACGGTTACCGGCATCGATGCAAAAGGAAAAAAAGTAAGCACCAAAGGTGGCAAATCCTTCAGCTATGACCGTTGTATCGTAGCCCCGGGCATTTCCTTCAAGGATAATATTGCGGGCTACGACGAAGCTGCGCATGAAAAGATGCCGCATGCCTGGAAGGCAGGTGACCAGACTGCGCTGCTGCACAAGCAACTGGGCGCCATGGCTGATGGTGGGACTGTACTCATCGCACCACCACCAAACCCGTTCCGCTGCCCACCTGGGCCGTATGAGCGTGCCTGCCAGATTGCTAACTATCTGAAAAAGAACAAGCCGAAATCCAAGATCCTGATCCTGGATTCCAAAGACAAGTTCTCCAAGCAGAAGCTGTTTACCCAGGCCTTCGAACGTCACTACAAGGGCTTGATTGAGTGGGTTCCTGCGAAAGACACAGGTGGCGGCATCAAGAGTGTCGATGCTGCAGCAGGTACTGCGACTACAGGATCAGGTGACAAGCATACGGCGGCCGTTACTAACATCATCCCGGCACAGCATGCTGGTAAGATTGCCCACACTGCTGGTCTAACCAATGATAGTGGCTGGTGCCCGGTTGATCACAAGTCCTTCGAGTCAAGCATTCACAAAGGTATTCATGTGATTGGTGACGCGGCTATCCAGAAGCCAATGCCCAAGTCAGGTTATGCTGCCAATTCGCAGGCAAAAGCGACGGCAGCAGCGGTCGTTGACCTCGTAAATGGTCGTGAACCTGGAACACCATCGTGGGTAAATACCTGCTACAGTATTGTGGCGCCTGAAGACGGAATCTCTGTCGCCATGGTCTACAATTTTCTCGATGGCAAGGTTGCCAAGGTCAAGGGCTCAGGCGGCTTGACAAGCATGGACAGCTCTCCTGCTGAACGTGCCCGTGAAGTCCAGTATGCCTACAGTTGGTATAACAACATCACCAATGATGCATTTGGTGGTTAAAGACAACTCTTGTTGTTGATAAATGAGGGTTCGCTTGCGGGCCCTTTTTTCTTAACTGCACGGTTGGAAATATGACTCGAGTTTCTAATTATTTAACAGCTTTTTACTTTACCCTCATGATGAGTATGTTATGCAGTGGACTGGCCAGTGCGGTAGACAAGTCGCTGGTGAAGGAAAAGTGGCATACACCGTTTGATCTTTATCTCAGTCCTCAGGAGGCCTATGATCTGAAATCGGCTAATCCTGAGGATGTGCTGATGATAGATGTCAGGACGCGTGCTGAGATCCAGTTTGTCGGGTTTTCAGATATGGCAGATGCCAATATTCCAATTTTTCTGTATAGCGAGGAATGGAAGCTGAAGAAAGATGGTGAGCATGGTGCCTATCGAAAAATCTATAATGATGACTTTGTCGGTGCCGTCGATAATTTTATTTCTACCATGAAGAAAGACAAGTCGGTATCCATTATTCTGATGTGCCAGTCTGGTGGGCGGTCACCTTATGCGGCCAGAGCTTTGCACGAGGCCGGTTACCAGAAAGTCTATTTTCAAATCGAGGGCTTTGAAGGAGTAAAATCAAAGCAGGGGACAGACAAGGGAAAACGCGTTAGCAATGGCTGGAAAAATGCCGGGCTACCCTGGAACTATTATCTGAAAACAGAAAAAATGTATTTCAATTTTGCACCAAAAAAGAAGTAAACCGCAGGTTGTATCGAGACAGATTTAATACAGGATGCGATCGTACTAATCTTACACCCATGAGCAAATTATTATGAAAATTATTATATCCTTAATCGTTGGCGCCATATTTGGCATCGGCTCGCTGCAGATACCAGCAGTTCAGAAAATGATCGGTAAGTCACTTGCTCCACAGATGTTGATTGAAGTAGAAAGTCCATTAGACTTTTATGACACGCTTGACAAGCTGGAAGAAAATGCCAGGGAAGCTGGCTGGAAAGTACCTAAAAAATGGCGGGTCAATTTCCAGCGAAACCTTGAGAAAGTGACGGGTGAGGACATTGGCCCAAACGAGGTCATAAAGATGTGCGAACCTTATGCAGCGGTAAAAATGTTAAAACATGATGAATATAAATTGCTCACCACGATGATGCCATGCACTATTGCCGTCTATGAAAAATCTAATGGCAAGACCTACATTTCAATGATGAATATGGAGATGTTAGGCTTGATGTACGGCGGTGAGATTGCTGAGATAGCAAAAGAGTTGGCTCCGCAAATGAAGAAAATGGTTACCCTGAGCAAGTAGTTCAGGTCACACATCGAATATACGCTATAGGGCACACCTCACTTGAAATGTGGAGGGAGATGCTATGAACGTATTACATCAAATCAAATCAAGGGATCAGAACCGATATGCAATTACGGAAACCACTAGTTTTCTCTTTACTACTAATTTTGCTTCCTTTCGCGTCTTCGCTAAGCCATGCTGCAAAGCTAGGTTACAGTGCCCCCGAGGCGATCCCTGGTGCGCGAACAGTCACAGTAGAAGAAGTTAAAGAACTGTTTGATGCCGGTGTGGTGATTGTTGATGTGCGCAGTACTAGGCTGCATGCAAGACGCCACATCCCGGGAGCGATTCATCTTGACCTGAAAGACGTCTACGATGAGGAATCACTGACGGCTGTTGCTAAAAAGGATGAGCCTCTGGTGATCTACTGCAGTGGCGTCAAATGCAGCCGCAGCTCGCGCGCTTCTGCGGATGCTGTAAGCTGGGGGTTTACAGAAGTCCTCTATTTTCGTGGTGGCATCGTTGACTGGCGCGACGCTGGTTATCCAACGGAATCCGGCGAGAGCCCGGCCAAACCCTAGTTATCTTTGACGTAAGTTGGGTTTCTTTCTTCAGCCCAACCGACTTTTGTATCTTGTGTGATTCCAGGGTTTTGTGTCAGATAGCTTTGAGCTATCTGACACACATTACTTTTACTCGCAGTCGGCATCCAGGACTACGGAATACTCTTTACGGCTGAGCGTACCATTTTTGTCTGTATCCAGATCTTTGAGGGATTTTTTCACACCGGCAGCCGTGGCTGCGGCGAATTCACCGTCGTCAATACTCTTGCTTTTATCAACGTCAACTTTTTTAAAATCGGGTATTTGCTTTGCTTTTTCTTCTGCGGCAAAGGCGGCGGTGGCACTGGTTAAGCTCAAAAGGCCTGCCAGAATAAGAATTTTATTTAGTTTCATTTGATTTTTTCTCTTGAGTGTTTTGAATAGTTTTGAGTTGCTAGTTTTCACTATCGGTTCGGTTTCTAAGCATTGCCAGATTAAGGCATTCGGTTAGTTTAGGTGGAGCGCTGGAGGAATGGAAGCCTTTTTCTCTGATGAATTTATGGCTATTAGACTCATTCTCTGCCTGGATTCCTTTCAGGAAAGGTTGTCCTGAAATTCCTGACAATACTACTAGGTATTGATAATATAAGTGATTTCTTATATAATGATTAGCTATCTTTACCCATGCAGGTCAACAGGATGTTCATAAAAGAAGTTGATTCTCCCCAGCTTAAGTCCAAAATGGATGAGAGTGATGATTTAGTCATCATTGATGTGCGTGAAATGCATGAAATCTCCCGTGGCACCATTCAGGGTGCTGTCGCGATGCCTATGGCAACAGTCCCTGTTCGCCTGAACGAAATTCCGAAAGACAAAGAAGTCGTCTTTATCTGCCGCAGTGGTGCTCGCTCCGGTCAGGTTTGCATGTTCCTTGGCCAGCATGGCTATGAAAATGTTATTAACCTGCGTGGTGGCATGATTGGCTGGGTTCGTAGCGGTTATGAGCCTGTATTGCCGGAACAGGTTTCTAACACCTATTGAGCAGCCCTAAAGTAGTCAGCTAGCTTCTCCAACCCGCAACTTGATTTCTATCTCATATTCCTGCTCGTCTATCGACAGTATTTTGTGACCATTTATTCTGCACCAGGCAGGTATATCGTTGATGACGCCATGATCCGTGCACAGGACGTATAAGGTGTCGCCCTTGTTCATGTTTTCAACCTGATTCTGAGTCCTGATTACCGGCAGGGGACAAAGCAGGTTGCGGGCATCAAGTGTCAGCTCAGACATACCAATCCTGCGGTATTTCATCTGACGTCAGTGGCTTGACGTCGATGTCTCTGGACTCGCCATTCCTCTGGATTACATTTACCGTAACCAGGTCGGCATTCCTGCCGCTGCAGAATCGTGCCACCAGGCGTGCGGCTAGCTCGATATCTTCATCATCCGGTTCCCCATCGATCAGGCTGATAGGGCCGCTGTGGCTGACAGTATTCAGACTTATATAGTTTTTACGGTAACCCCTGAGGAAGTTGGTCTCGCCTTCTTCGCGTGCAATGATAAGCTTGAAATGAGGCTTCGGCCGCAAGTGACGTCCAACCTTCAGCATGACAATGTCATCGATTTCATAGGTTTTTTCGCCTCTCGCCTGCCATAAATCAGCCAGTTTTGAAGAGTAGTTGGCATCGGTGAGAAAACAGCAGCCACCAGCTGGTTGTGCGTATTCCTTAAAGCCGTATTTTTCAGCCAGGGCCATTTGTGGTTTACGGTTTCTGCCGGAAAAGTCGAACAGCTGGTCACGGTCTACCCAGCCTTCACGCTCAGGCAGGGTTTCGGCTAATAATTTCGCACAGAGTGGACGCAGCAAAAGATCGCCTGCACCGGATTCCCTGCTGATTACCGGCATGGTGTCCTTGCGCTGCGACATAGGGCGTTGCCCCATGACTTCGCCGGTGATAAGGAAGTCGAAATCATTCTTTTCCATCCAGGCCATGGCCTCTTTGACCATAAACCCTTTGCAGTCCAGACAGGGGTTCAGGTTGGCACCGTAGCCATGCTTCGGGTTAATGACGACGTCCTTATAGTCTTCAGAAACATCGAGAATGTGAAGCTTAATGCCTAACTGTTCAGCAACCCACAGGGCATTGTTGCGTTTCGGCCTGTCACGGTCTTTTTTGCGGATCGCATGGGTATGTCCCTCAACACAGAAGCCTGTAAAAAAGTTTATCCCTTCGACATGGATACCCTGTTCCTGTATGGCTTTCACTGCGAGCATGGAGTCCAGGCCGCCGGATACCAGAGCGACTGCTTTTCGAGGCATCTTGTGGTTTGAGTCTTTAGTCATTGCACTTACGGGATTAGCTATCTAGACTTAGGATTATATCACCGTGGAAGCCTTTCATGACCCATAGATTTTGTGTGCTGATTTTAGTTTTGTCTGCGATTATTAGTTCTGCTGCGAGCGCGCAGGTCTACCGCTATGTCGATGAAAACGGTCGGGTTGTTTATAGCAGTGTAAAACCGACAGGTATCGAGAAAGCGGACAAAGTCAGGATTCGCCATAGTTCAGTGTCATCACCAGCCCTTACAGGTGAAGCAGCAGCAAAAGATGTGGTGATATATACCACCACATGGTGCGGTTATTGTAAGCGTGCAAAATCCTATTTCGAAGAACAGGGTATTGCTTATAATGAATATGATATTGAGAAAGACCCGCAGGGCAAACGTGATTATGCCCGTATGCGAGGAAGTGGTGTGCCAATCATACTGGTCGGTGATCAGCGTATGGATGGTTTTGATAAAACACGCTTCCATCGCCTGTACTCAGAAGAAAACTGAGTGGCGGGCGGCTGGATATGTTCAGCTAAACGAAAGCTGCATCCACCGCCAATGCGTGGGTGGATCTTTTTTCTTCATCAATAGTGGATGCGGTCTGTCCATTGTAATCATGGCCCGGGTAGACCCTGGTCTCGTCGTCAAGGGTCAAAAGTTTGTCGGTAATAGAATCATAAGACTTACCTGCATCCCCAGCCTGAAAGTCAGTACGCCCACAACCATGAATCAACAACGAATCACCGGTGAATACCGCACCGTCGACCAGGTAGCTGATATCGGCGTCTGTATGGCCCGGTGTATAGAGAACCTTTATAGCGTCCTCACCAAGAGTGCTTACATCGCCATCTTCCAGCAGTCTGTCTGCACAATGGCTCCACTGGCGCTATGCACAGCGACCTTTGCAGTCAGCTGGCTTCGTTGACGCAAGTCACTAGCCCCGGTGATGTGATCTGCATTGATTATGTGTTTCCAGCAACCAGACAAGATTAAGTCCCAGGTCGTGAATTAGTTTCTCGTCGCGGTCAACCTGTTCCTACACGCTATCAACCAATTGGCGCAGCCTGCCCACTTTCGTGGTACCACAACAGGTAGGTATAAGTGCAGGTGGCCGGATCAAAGAGTTGTTTAATTTCCATCACTTTCTCCATTTGTTGTTTGCTTTTAGCAAAACTGAATATTCTGAAAACCACCCAGGTCATGGACCTCTTTGAAACCCGCCATCTGCAGCATTTGTTGTGCCGCCTGGCTACGCGCACCCGTTGCACAATAAACAACTACCGGGGTATCTTTGTCATCCAGATGCTGGCCTTCACTCAACCACTGAACCGGGTGGTTTATTGCCCCCTGCAGGGCACCACCAAGGAATTCATGTTCGCTGCGTACATCTACGAGTCGCGCGCCCTGTTTCAGAAGGCGCTTTGTCTCATGACATCTTTCCTGTGGATTAATCATTATTTCTCTCCTGCTTGATCATGGTAGATTATATGCTGATAATTATAATATTAGTAATCTCTTATATATAGTGACATTGTCACTGATAAGAAGGGCGAATACACTGAAAACACGGATTTTTCTGACTATCTTTATGCAGCCTGCGAAGCCGATAAAATGAAACTGGAACATTTAATAGAACTTGATCGTGCTCATGTCTGGCACCCCTATAGTGCGATGGGCAAGAATGACCCTGTATTTGCTGTTGAATCGGCAGAAGGTGTCCGGCTTAAACTGCTAGACGGTAGAGAGCTGATCGATGGTATGTCATCCTGGTGGTGTGCCATCCATGGATACAATCACCCTGTGCTAAATACTGCGGTAGAGACGCAGTTAGCAAAAATGTCCCATGTGATGTTCGGTGGCCTGACCCATGAACCAGCGGTCAGGCTTGCGCAGAAACTGGTGGAAATAACACCTGAACCGCTGCAGACTGTTTTCTTTTCTGATTCCGGTTCTGTTGCTGTGGAAGTGGCGATGAAAATGGCCATCCAGTACTGGAATACTAAAAGCGAACCTGACAAGCAGCATTTCCTCACTATCCGTTCCGGCTATCACGGTGATACCTTTGCAGCGATGTCTGTCTGTGACCCTGTCACAGGTATGCATGCTCTGTTCTCTGAGGTCCTGACTCCGCAATACTTTGTTGATTCACCCGACTGCGGTTTTGGCGATCCTTGTAGCGACAGTGATATGGCTCAGATGAAGTCCTGTCTGCGGGAAAATAATCAAAAAATAGCGGCGGTTATTCTGGAGCCTGTGGTGCAGGGCGCCGGTGGAATGCGATTTTATTCGGCTGACTATCTGAAGCAAGTCAGGCAATTGTGCGACGAGTACGATGTATTACTAATTCTGGATGAAATTGCCACAGGGTTTGGACGTACGGGCAAGCTGTTTGCCTGCGAACATGCCAGCATCACACCCGATATTATGTGTGTAGGCAAGGCACTGACAGGTGGCTACATGACGCTTGCTGCAACATTGACCACTGCAGCTGTCAGTCAAGCCATTAGCTCAGGTGACCCGGGCATATTCATGCATGGTCCGACATTCATGGCTAACCCGATGGCCTGTGCTGTTGCCCTCGCAAGCATTGATGTCCTGCTCTCATCAGACTGGTCCGACGGCATCCGCAGGATTGAAAAATTACTCTCAACAGGGCTTGCCGAATGCCGGGAAATACCTGGTGTGGCAGATGTGCGCGTGCTGGGGGCAATCGCGGTAGTTGAGCTTGATCGACCCGTTAATTTGATGGTCCTGCCCTATCTGTTTGTTGAACAGGGTGTGTGGGTCAGGCCATTTGGCCGCCTGATTTATCTCATGCCACCGTATGTAATAGACGATGCGGATATCCTGACATTAACCCGTGCAGTGTGCAAAATAGTTAAATCCTTGTAAATATAACAACTTAGGCCACCACTAATTGGTACAGTAAAACTAACTTCCGGCTACTTTTGATAGCGTTATCTTGATGTATATCAAAGATTAACTCCCTGGTATGCAATAGACTTAATTTAGAAGATTACGAAGGAGTAATAAATGCTTGATGTAATGATAAAAAAGAATGGTCAGCGAGAAGATATAGACCCTTATAAATGGATTTTTACCGAAGATGGTTTGCCTGTTTCTCCAGATAGTCCAGACAGCCTCAGTCTTTTCTATGTCCGGCTGGATGGTGGCCGCACCGAAAGAGCCTATTACAAAGGAGCTGTTCTGGAAAAATGGTTATCAGAGTCAAATACACATATAGTAATAAATGAAAATGATGTTATTGCCTGGCGCTATCTAAGACCCAGATAGCGGCTTATTTCACTTATCTGTCCAACCGGCCTCACTTCAATTTCCCTCTGGTTTTTGTATTGATTACGGTGTTCTGTGTTCCAGATTCACGTTGAAGCAGTATGTATATACTGTGCTGGCAGGGTAATTCTATATACTCTTAACTCAGCAAAAATAGTTTCCTGTAATACCTTGGATAACTTATGGAATTTCTGATGTGTCTGGACGTAGTAGATTGCGGTCTAAAATATTCAGGTGTGAGGCGGAAATTGCACAGCCGCTCAATGACGTCCTGTCAGCGCGGCACTTGTACATCCATGTACTTCGTGATAGCTGGTTATTGCGAAGCTTTCCAACGAAAAACCTGGATATTTTAGGAGTAAGATACGAGTTCATGAATTGATCAGAGGTAGCTTAATTTTAACAGTTTTTTAACTCCCCTTGGAAGGTAGGCTTATACTCTGCCTGTCGCCTCCCATGATGTACAGTATCGTGGATAGGTTTGATTACGATAGCCTGCCAGCGGGAGATGCTGACTAGTTCAGCACTTCTTAGCGCTTTAAATCTGTTAAGGCCAAAGTTACAGATAGATGAAGCTTGAAGATGTGATGACTAAGAATGATGCAGCGTCGAGCCTGCAGAATCTGGAGTTTGATAATACCTTTACGCGTGAACTGCCTGCAGATCCAGAGCAGGAAAACCATCGACGTCAGGTAGAACAGGCCTGTTTTTCCAGGGTCGTGCCTAAAACCATTAGTCTGCCTGATGTAGTAGTCTGTTCGCGAGAGGTTGCGGCACTCATTGACTTGCCTGAGTCCGCCTGTGCCTCTGT
>JBLYYR010000215.1:0-2679 GCA_048550195.1 Arenicellales bacterium | reverse complement strand
CCCGGTCTTCGATAGAATGTCGCTCCGAAAGATTAAAGCCATGTCCCCTATGATAGACTGCTCCGCGAAAAGGTAACGTTTGTAGTGGAAGACCTGCCTGTTCCATGCTCTCTCGCATATAGGTGTGTACATTATCCAGGATGGGGCAGCCAGAAGAAACCAGGTTAAGTGTCGTTGGATCGACATCAATAGGCATCTCTTTCGGTAACAATTCATAGAATACTTTTACGATCGAGCTACTGCCTGATATAGCAGTCAAACGATTCGTTCGATGCATATAATTACACTTACCGTTCCAGGTGTAGCCTTGTTCAATAGACCAGCCGTTGGCCTCCTTATTTGCTGCGACAAACTCACAGAGTCGGTTACTGACGAAGTCATCAGCTTCCAGAATCATAACAAAATCCGTCCTGTATTTGTGTAGAGTTGCAGCGGCAACACGGTTTTTGCGCATCCTGTCTAGATCATTCACCCTGCGAAATATGGCAGTTTCGTTGACAGAGAGTTTAAGTTCCGTAGGGCACTTCCGGGCTGGCTTAAAATCGGCGGGTACGTAGATAATTTTGTCCTCGATGTATTCAACATCCGGCTTGGTCTGGCTAACTATCAGAACGCGCCAATTTGGATTGGTTTGATTCTCAACGGAGGCCAAGGTTTTCTTAAGATTGGCATAGACCAAGTCCCAACGATCGGTAATTTCTTTCGAAATTACCGGAATAATAAAGGTTAGCGTTGCCTGCATATTTTGTCTAAATAAGTACTCGGACGACTCATTATAGGTATATATTATCGTTCTAAATAACCTAGCAAAAATTTGTGGAGCACCCTATTAGGGAAACTACTTGCTCGAACTATTTGTTTCAGGTGTCGTCACGGGCCTGAAGGGGTCTACAAGGGTCATCTGACTGAATTGGTCGGGTTTTGCTGGCGGCCGTGACCGGGTTCATTCACCAGTAGCCCTGCACGGACCATCAGCGAAGGGGGACTATGCCGCAATATCTGCCTTCCCGAATTGTGATTGTTTTTAGCTAACAGCGAATAAATAGTTTTTCTTGATAATTAAGCACAAAACATGTGTTTGATACTTGTCCGAGGATTATTTCATCGTTACGTGCCGCACCCTTCGAAATCGATACTCACGCGATCACTGGCGTAGGGACGAAAGCGTTTATCAGCAAAGTCCTGGTGCGCCGGGTGCACGCGATAGCTATCGATAACAGGGCGGGCAGAGAAGCGTACGACCCAACAATGCCTGTACGGACTATCCTCGGTGAAAGCGTGCCCAGCAAATACCCGTTGTACGCCCGGTATGCTGCCAAGGACGCGTCTGCCCTCGGACATCATATCTTCTATTGCAGCTGCGTTAAGCTTTTCAGTATTGAAAAATATTACATGCTCGACAGGAGCACATGGACGGCAGGACGCGAGCATTGAACCAGCACGGCCAGCACAACCCCAGATGTCGATGCAATGTGCTGCTTCCTGTTGTATTGCCTCTGCTACGCCATCTAAGTGGCTTGTATAGCTGCAATTAGTTTCAGATTCCACGTTGTCCTTTATACGTCGTCCTGCCGCATCGGCCAGAGCCGTGTAGTAATTTATTTTAGTAACACCGTTTTCGATAAGACTCCTGTACTGGTCATCACGCAACCCGGTTCCTCCATGGATGACGAGCGGCAGTTTCAGGGCCTGATTGATCTGCGCGAGACGCTCGATATCCAGTTTCGGCTCTCCTTTCATGCGACCGTGTACTGTACCTATGGAGACAGCCAGGAAATCTGCATCGGTCTCACCAATATAGCGTCTTGCCTCTTCGACAGTTGTATATTGAATATCTCCCGGATGACGTTCAGCATCCTCACCTTCCACCCCCGGTACATAGCCCAGTTCCCCCTCAACAGGGATGCCGCAGGCATGTGCCATGTCAACTACGGCCCTGGTTTGAGCGATATTTTCATCAAGAGGCAGATTTGACGCATCTACCATGATGCCAGTTCAGCCCAAGTTGATAGCGCGCACGTCTTATGCAAAGGAGTCACCGTGATCAAGATGAATCGCAACAGGTATGGCTGATCGTTCTGCCGCCCTTACCACAGCCGCCATAAGCAATTCAAAATCAAAGTATTCAAAGTGAGATTCCGCTAGGCTGATGATTACTGGCGCGTGCTTCTCCTCGGCGGCGGCCATAATCCCTGAAATGAAATCTAGACTGACCACATCGAAAGCGCCTATAGCATAGTGATTCTCGTACGCGTGATGTAGCATATCAGCCATTTGGACAAGCGGCATGGGACTAACTCCTTTAAGGTTTGTGTTGATGAAATGGCTGGCAGCGGCCAGTTATTGTATTAGGCCATCAGCCAATACCAGCGCTTTCAATGTAAATGATTTTCTACATACCTATCAATAAGGAAAATAGGAATATCTTCTTGTAATCATCAGAATCCCCTGTTTTTTGGGTTGCCTTGAACAATAGAAACAATAAATGAGTTCTGCCTTTCTGAAGGAAATAGTGAACACAATCTAGATGTCGGTATCCAGTACCTTCAGGAAGTTTAAACCAAAATCCTGTATGTCTGTTTCGGGTTGATCGGGGCGGGCTAATGGGTGAGTAAAAGAGTCGGGAACTATTCTCTCAGACACAGTGTAAAATTCACCCTCGGAGTGATGGGAGTGGAT
>JBLYYR010000214.1:0-4171 GCA_048550195.1 Arenicellales bacterium | reverse complement strand
TAAAGAAATCTGGCTTTTGCGTGAACGCGGCATATCAGGCACCTCCTTGTGTCTGTTTTCGCTGATGATCGTTATTGTTCGGGTGACTTCAACCTAAAGAATATGAGGGAGCTTGTCAATATTTTGGTGGGTGTCCTATATATTCTATATATTAATTGAATATCTGTTATACAGCAACAAAAATAATTCTACAAAGGGCCCAGGCCGTGTGAAACCTCTAAATTAGAAATACCGTTCTATTCCGGGAACACTATACCTATAACCACAGTGCTCAATTTTGTTACCAATGAAAAAAGGATATCGTTGTAATTTGTTCAAGGAGGAACGAGATGGCAAGAATCGCAAGGGTTGTATTACCCGGCTACCCGCACCAGACCACCCAGCGTGGCAACCGACGGCAACAGGTTTTCTTCTGCGTGGCTGACGACGAGTATTATCCTGGTTTAAACCTGTACCCATATTTATTGTAATAAACCTTAGCGTCAATCATGTGTTCTCCCTGTAGCAGGGTACCGTAATGTCCTAGCAGTATTGAACTATTGCCATCAACTCTTACGGCTGACTTTACCAGTACTCCGGCATTGAGGTTGGCATAATAATTTGGTGCTCCTGGTCCAAAGGCAGCTAGTAGGAGACCATCACAGATAGAGTCTGCTGCAACCCCTTCTCCGAATGGGATAATTTCCTCGTTTTCTTGCCGAATTGATTCTTCATATTGCTCCAATGCTTCAACGAGACCGGCGTCCTGCAGTTCTATTTTTTGCTGGTCTGTGGCAGTGGCGATTGGTGCCAATCCCCAGGTGCCCACTTGAGTCGCCGTGCCATTATCAACTGGCTGGTAGTTTTCAACACTCGTAAATAGACCGCCTATGACTTCAGGATGGTGCGGTGGGTCTCCGCGAGTGATGACATAGTCAGTGAAAAGTCTGCCGACCTTGCGGCCAAAATAAGCTGTGCCCGGTCGAGAATTTGTATCTTCAACAATGTGTTCACTGTCGCCAAAAATATACCCTTCAACTGCATGTGACGAGTAATACTTTTTTTTCAGCTGTTTCTCAATTTTATGTTGATGATCGAGAGTCTCGGAGACACTCCCTTTAATGCCACCACCTAATATGGAGCCTTTCCAAAGATTGTGGACATGGTACTTGAAAACAGCCTGCCATTTATTTCCGCCAGAGTACAACAGGAATGGCCCGTTAGTGATAACTGAAGCATTTGTCTGTGATTTTGCTGCCGCAGGGAATTCATCCTGATCCTTTTCCCAAATCGTCATTTTGTGGCGTCTAGGGTCAACCACCGCCCAGGAAACAGTCCCTTCAGTTAAAGCCAGAACACCCTTTTTTTGGAAATTCAGGTCTTTAAGAATGTTTGGAAAAAAGCGTGTGCCATCGTTGATTAAACTAGGATTAGCCATAATTTCCCCCTGTATGAGAAAGTTAAATTCGTTGTCGGGTGATTGAAGATGCAGTGCTAAATATGTTCTCCTGCTTGATTTTTCTGATTTTATTAATGAAAGATCTAAATCTAAATATTTATCTTGATTGGCTTTATATATCTGCGATATTTAGCCAGATATCATGTTTTATTCCGGGCACAGTATACCAATTGTCACTATTCCCCAATCTTGTTAACAATGAAACAAGCCGATGTTATCATTATTTCCCGAAATGGCAGATTACCTTAATGGCTAATAACAGGATGACCTCGAGTGCATCAGGGAGCACTCGCGAACAGGTCGTCCACTCGGGGATTCAAAATTTATTGAGACAGCAAAAATCATGACTGGGCGCGTTCTATCTATACAAAAACCCGGCAGGAAATCTTCCGTTATTCTGGATTCTGCAAAATATAAATAGGTATAATGTCCCGGAATAGGGAAAATACCGGAATGTGATTAGATAATGTTGCCTGGAACTAAAAATAAAACGCTTACTGACTATTGGTTTTATGTCTATCCGATTCTGTTCGCACTGGCTTATTCTCAGAAACCTCTGTTTACCTTTAACCAGAACACGAAGTTTATTTCTGGACTTGCCCATGCTGGCTACCGCGACGTTTCAGCCGACTGGATGGCGCAGATTACGGACCCCTTCCCTCTGTTCTCCGGCTTGCTCCAACTGCAACACCAGTTGCTGGGGGTATTCGCAGGGGTTCATCTTTCCTTTCTTTTAATTGTGGCGCTCTACGGTATCACTGGCATCTGGCTGGCAAAAAACTTCTTAGCGCAAATAGAAGGAAAGCAAAGAATGCTTTTGATATTTTCGTGTATTTGGCTGATCGTACATAGTAGCGAACTGCGAGAGATCTGGTTGAATTACTTTCCAGATGGGCTTGCTGATCAATACATACTGAGATCTTTTTACCAACCTACGGCATTTGGTGTTCTGCTGCTTACCGGAGCAACTGCATACATCTCAGGGCGGCTACAGCTAGCAGCAGTGTTATTTATCCTGGCTCCGTTATTTCATCCGACGTATTTGATTCCATCAGCACTAATAGCAACCACGCTCACTGTCCTTCCTGCCAATCGATCTCTTGGAATAAGCAGGAACAAGCGCATATTTTTTCTGTCTCTTGTTCTCTTTGCGCTAACCCCTTATGCCATTTGGTGTATTAACTCATTAAGCTCGGGAGATCCATTAATCCAGGAAAAGGCCCATCAACTGCTTGCAGAGGTCCGAATACCGCATCATGCGAACCCCTTATTGTGGGAACATGGCTTGACAGCGAAATTTTTTCTGGTCGGTTTGGCTGCATCATGGTTCGGCCGTAAATGGATAATTGGGCAACTTATTATTGTCATGCTGTTGTTTATAGCCGTAACTATGCTCTGGGCAATAATTGCCCCTAACCCAACGCTGGGTGTCCTGGCACCATGGAGGCTCTCCGTTATTATCGCCCCACTTTGTTGGATTGTGGTCCTGGCCACAGCAGCCAGATGGCTTACAGGTGTAATCAGCAATAAGGCATTTTCTTCATACACCGGGCTGGGATGGGCATTCATAATTATCGTTATCGGTATTACCTCTTCAATAGGTATTTATCGTTTTTATGCTGGTTATCACTACAAGAAAACGAGTGACTATTATGCTATCTCTCGTTTCATTGAGACCTATCATGAACCTGGAAGCCAGTACCTGATTCCGATTGACCAGATGAATATTCGACTTGAGGCAGGCGTGCCCGTGTTTGTGACCTGGAAATCACATCCAACAAAGGACAGCGAATTCCTGGAATGGTACAAAAGAATTCAGGCAGCACAGGTAATCTATGATAATCAGGCAGGACTGACACAGTCAGAAATGCTCGTTTTGAAGGAGAAGTTTTCAGTGACGCATGTTATTTGGCCCACAGAAAAAGGAGATTTTCCATTTTTAAAAATGGGAAGTCCGGTATACAGCGACAAGTATTTCAGCCTGTGGGATATGAGGTAAGCCACCAGGTAATAACAAGCCTGTCTTCTCAAGATTAGTGATCGGAAGCGTGCCTGTTCCGGAGACGTCCGGGCAAACCTGGTTGTTCATTGTAGACCTTCTATAGTTAGTTTATAGAAATTTCTACTTATTCGGTCACTTATATTCCGGGGGGATTACCCGCTTGAACGATTTTTTTTTACACAGCGCTATAAATTTAAATTACCACAGAAAAGCACACGCTTTTTTCCCGATAACTTTACCATCAAATACTAATTTGGCTGGAGAACTACAGATCCCATAACAAACATGTAGCGGTAATAAGTGCTCCTCTCCAGGGTGGCAATATCTGGCAAAAGGGGCCTCAGACCATTGTTTTAATTTTCGTTCTCTTTCATTTTCTGGTATGTCATTGTTTGTACAGGTATTGATAAGCCATTGCTCAAAATCTTCATTTTTTTCGTCGGGACCACCATTTGACTGGAATAACGCACGCATATTATGAAATGAAAAACCTGAGCCAATTATTAATAAATTTTCATTTCTCAATTCTGATAATGCTTTTCCTATGCGGATGTGTGCTTTAGGATCCAGGCTATTCAAAAGGGATAACTGAACACAAGGAATACTGGCGTCAGGGAACATAATTTTTAAAGGAATAAATAACCCATGATCAAAACCACGATTATTATCTAGTTTGGCTTCAACTCCGCTATTCTGTAATAAATTAAAAATTTTCTCGGCAAGCTGCGGGT
>JBLYYR010000213.1:0-6181 GCA_048550195.1 Arenicellales bacterium | reverse complement strand
GTGCGCCTCCCACAAAATCCTGTAGACAGCGGATGTATTGGTATTATTGTGGGAGGCGCACCCTCGCGGCGAATGTCTTATTATGATTCACTCAAACGCTGCTTTTTCTACCTCCAGAACGGCAAGGCTAATATGCTTGCCTACCTCCTCATGGAAACCGGGCCACTGCTGGTAATCAGCCAGTGACGCCACAATTTTATCCTTCATCTCGAAATCTGTTAGGCCTTCTTCATAGTAGGCAGCGGCTTTCCTATATAGTGTAGCTACGTAATTCTGAAAGCTTTCTACAATCTTTTTGTCGCCCGTCGGCCCATGGCCGGGGACGTAGTGCCTGAAGTTCTCTGATATCACCTTCTCTGTCATGGCAAGGGTGCCGCGAAACGTACCTTCATCAAATCTTGGCATTCGCATATAGGTAACATTATCGCCGGTAAACAATACAGAATCTTCGACGATTTCAAACATCGCATCGGTATAGCTATGGACGGCAGGCATGATTAGAACGCGCAATGTCAGGCCGCTGATTTTAAATGTATCTCCGTCAGCCAGCGAATTTTCTGGAATCACCGCATGGGTTCCTTCTGTTGCCCCTTCAGTTAGCGTATTCATTAGCTTTATCCATGAATCAGCTTCTGGCTCCTTCGCCTTTCTGATCATTTCAGGATGTGCATAAAACTTCGCTTTTGGATAACTCTCACGTATGGCCTGATTACCGAGCCAGTGATCGCCGTGTATATGGCTGTTAAATACATGTGTGACTGGTTTTTTGGTCAGCTTTTTCAGCTGACGCAGCACCATGCGCCCTGACTCAAGACTGGCACCTGGATCAATAATAACAACACTGTCCAACCCGATAATGATTGCAGGGTTATTAATAAAACCCAGGTTTTCCGGATTAGGTCTTTCGGTTGGGCCAAAAATCACATAGGTGTGTTCTGCCACTCGTTCTGCCCTGTAATCAGGCACAGGCGTTCCTGCCATGGCTTTAAATGAAACAAATACTAACCCCAGTATTAATAAATAATTTTTATTCATACCAACCCCCCATCACATTATCCTCCAGCGCCAAGCTCTACAGCCCGTCGCTGTCTTACATCCATTTGTTCCTGTGTATTATACCTTTCCAGTTCCACCATCCATTGCCGGGATTCATTTTCGACCATATCAACCAGCATTTTAATATGCCCGGATTGTGCATTCAGGGCAGCAATATATTGATATCTTTCACCACCGGCATTCAAAAACAGGTCTCTGTTCTGCTCCGCCACCTCTTCCAGTGTCTCCAGACAATCAGCAGCGAAGCCCGGGCAAACCACATCAATAGACAGAACGCCTGAAGTGGGTAACATACTGAGCGTTTTGTCCAGGTAAGGCTGCAACCAGGGCTCCCGGCCAAAGCGTGACTGAAATACAGCCTGCCAGGCGGTATCTTCCAACGCCAGGCGATCAGCCAGCAGCCGCGCAGTTTTCATGCATTCACAATAATACGGATCACCTGCACGGTGATATCGTTGCGGCAGTCCATGAAAGGACATCAATAGCTGCTGTCCCCTGCCATTTTTCTGCCAGCTTGCCTCTATGCTCATTGCCAGGGCATCTATATATGAAGACCTGTCATGGTAATGCATGGGCATGCGCAGTTGCGGCAGCATGCGCCAGGAATTTAATATTCGTGTGACTTCATCAAAAATCGACGCGGTGGTAGTGGCCGAATACTGTGGAAACATCGGGATAACCAGCAAATAACGGCAATGCTGCTGGCGAAATTCCTCCATCACATTACGAATCGCCGGTTTGCCATAGCGCATGGCCAGTGAAACCTTGTACCGCTCAGGAAAATGCCCATCCAGCTCGATCTGTAAAGCATCAGCCTGGGCCTGCGAATTAACGAGTAATGGAGATCCATCCTGTTGCCAGACTGTTTTATACGCCTGCGCGACTTTGCGTGGTCGAAATCGCAAAATAAACAGATTCATCACCAGCCACCATAGAAAACGGGGGAATTCTACTACCCGGGGATCAGACAGAAACTCATCAAGATAACGACGTACAGCCCTGACCGATGTATCATCTGGGGTACCCAGGTTGACCAGCATGACGCCTATCCGGGCCTGCTTGTCGTGTTTAAAATCTTCAGCTCCGGCAAAAGTACTCATCAATGATTATCCGTCAGTTTAAAATTATTAGAGATGCCCTATAGATTTTACACGCTGTGCTTTAACAATCCTATCCAGACTCTATAAGGTATAGTCAATAAACTATGAAAGCCGTCTTCCTCGATCTCGCTACAGTTGGCCCGAATGACCTGTCACTGTCGTCATTAGAAGCTCTGCCTATATCCTGGCAGTTCTATGACTCTACCTCCGTTGAGGAATTAGAGAATCGCATCAACGAAGCAGACATAATCGTCACTAACAAGTGCGAACTCAATACTAACACGCTCGATCACGCGCTTAAGCTAAAATACATCTGTGCTGCCGCAACGGGTTTTAACCATATCAATATTGATGCGGCAAAAGCCAGGGGTGTTATTGTTTCCAATGTGAGAAATTACGCAACACCATCAGTTGTTCAGCATGTTTATGCGCTGATCCTGGCACTTTCTACAAAACTGATGAACTACAGTTCGTCAGTACAAAACGGTGACTGGCAAAGGAGTGAAAACTTCTGCCTGCTGGACTATCCGATTGAAGAGGTCGAGGGTAAATCACTGGGCATCATTGGCTATGGGACACTGGGCCGGGCGGTTGCGAAAGTGGCCCCTGCACTGGGCATGGATGTCCTGATCTGCCAGCACCTTCATGGTGACGCCGAGCCCGGTCGCCTAGAGCTAGACGAGCTGCTTTCCACCGTTGATATCATTAGCCTGCACCTGCCACTGAATGAACAAACGATCCACCTGATCGGTGAACGCGAGATATCTTTGATGAAACCGGATTCCCTGCTGATCAATACAGGCCGTGGCGGTATTGTAGATGAAAAGGCCCTGGCTGTTGCATTGAAACTCAAGCATATAAGCGGTGCAGGCATTGACGTCCTGGCGGTAGAGCCACCAGTAGAAGGCAGCCCGCTATTAAAGGCAAATATTCCAAACCTGATCATCACGCCGCATACGGCCTGGGCCAGCAGACAGAGTCGGCAGCGGCTGGTCGATCAAATTGCGGACAATATTTCGTCATTCCTTGCCGGTGAGAGCACTAATTGTGTTGGCCGGGCTTTATAGTTTTTTTCAATATCACCCGCAAGCATTCGTCAGTATCCGCAAAGTACGTCTTTGTCGTGAAGCTTAAGGGCACCTCTATTAATTCTGGATGATCAGATTGTGATTCAAAACTAGTCATATCAAGGCAAGAATTGCACGTAATAGCTAGCTATTGCGAAGATTCTTAACGCAGAGAGGGCTAGCTTTGGATGCTAGATGATTATTCATGGATTAATAGAGGTGCCCTTAAGAGTTTCGTTATATCTGTGTACGATGCCAGAATAATGCAAATTTTACTGACTGCTAGTTCCGTCCCGCAAAAAGTTTCTTTGTCGCGCGCTGAAAAACTGTCATCAGCACGGCAGTCGATACACCAATCATCAACACGCCGTTGATGGCTTCAAGCGCGCCCAGCAGTTTGTATTCATCTGTCATGACAATATCGCCGTAACCCAGTGAGCCAAAATTCACCGCAGAGTGGTAAAAGGCTGTGCCAAACTGGTCAAACTCGCCCAATACCTGGAACATCAATGCCCAAATGGCTATTTGCCCAAGATTGCCGATAACCAGTAGAAGCATCACACCATTGATGACAACCAGGCTGGACCAGAGCGATCCATTATCCAGTATGTCGGAGTGATTATAAAAATAGTTAATCACTACCACCAGGAACACTGTTTGCAACACCAGGCACAACACCATAGTTGGCAAGCCAAGCAATAAATTAGTTAACATAGAAACTGCTCCATATTTATTAAACAGGGGTCGAAAGCTTTTTTTGATGACGCTGAGCGCGCAAGTACTCCAGCAAAAACAGGGCTAACCAGGCATACAGGGTAATTCCGACGAATAAGCCCATGCGAATAAAAAAGGCAGTATAAACATCGTTGCCGCCAGCACTGTCTTCTACGGCAGGCCCTAACATAATCAACATTGTCATGGCCACATTTAACCAGAAAGATGCGGGGTAGCGGGTTGCTATAAGCTGGTAAATTTTGCAGGCAAAATACAGGCTGATTAGTAACATCCATAAAAAGAACATCCACAAATTCGGTGATATACTGAGCACCGCCCAGAAAAAAACAGCAAAAACTCCACCCAGAAAAGTAGAACCCAGCAATTCCCTGCCAGCACTTTTAGCATCGAGCATTGAACTTTGCTGACCCAGTAATACAGCTTTCATAATCAGCGCCATGTATGCTGCCGGGTTGGTCAATACCAGCCAGTAAACGGGCAGAACGATGGCTGTACTTCGCAGTGCAATCCAGTTCGAGTCGTCAGGGTTTTTGAATGCAGGTTTCTCAGCAACAGTATCCTCAGGCAGCCATGGGTATATTATCCATTGGCACAGCACAGCAACTCCGATTCCTAAAACCAGGCTCTGGATAACCATTACAGCAAGGCTATAACTGACCGTCCCAGCTGCCGATATCAGCGTGAAGCCAATGGTCAGAAAGGTACCGAATAATACCTTGCCCATGTGTACCGTCTGGTAGGCACTGAAATACAGCCCAACGGCTACCAGTAGAATTGCGGTGAACTGGTAATGCAGAAGAAATGGAATCAGCAACAATCCCACACCACAGGTTAATATCACTACTAACATTAATCCAAACAGGCTTTTTGCCCCCATGGGTGCCCCCGGAAGAGCAGCAAACATGAACGCGAACAATGGCGCGATAAATGGCAAAGGCATTTTTAAGCCATAGGCAACAGCCAACGCTAGCGCCGGAATAGCACTTAGGCGGAAAATGCGTCGCGCCTGAATGTTCACTTCAGGCAATCCCTGCACAGGTCATCTTAATAGGCATAAGAAAACAGGCTCATCACACGAATATATAGCTTTCCTATCAGCTTGAGCAGCCATGCTTTCTCAGTGTAGGCTATGACCTCCACCTGACCTCCAATGCGCACATGATCACGAAGTTGTTCGCTCTGGCCTGGATCAAGTTCAATCATTACCGGGTATCGCTGTGACTGTCGCAGCCAGTCCCGGTTATTTTCAATGGTCGGCAGATTTCCTGCAGGAGGAGGCTGCCCCGCAGCAACGCCCAGGCCTATGCTGCGCACCTTGCCACTAAGAACCTTGCCCGGTATTGCATCAATCACAATTTCCACTGGCGTCCCCACCCGCATATGCCCCAGGTTATTCTCGGTAAACTCTGCATTTATCCAGAAATCCTGAATGGCTATCAGTGTCATTACCGGGTTGCCGGCACCAGCAAACTGGCCTACATCTGCACGTAGATCGGTGATGACCCCGCGAGAAGATGCCTTGACTACAGTGTTTTCAAGATCAAGTACGGCTTTTTCTACTGCACTGAGAGCAGACTTTAGTTGAGCGTTTTCCTCACCCTCGCCTCCTTTTTGCTCGATAGCACGCTGAACCTCTGCTTTGGCTGCCGATACATTCGCCTGGGCCTGCGCCAGTGTCGCACGCGACATTTCCAGGCGACGTACTGATATCGCGCCCTTATCTTCTTTATACAAACGCTCCTGACGCCTTGCATCCTGTTTTGCTCTGGTTTCATTGGCTTTTGCAGCAAGCAGGTTTGCTTCTGCCGACTCTACCCCTGCAGTACCCGCACCAATCTGCTTTTGCGTATTTTCCAGATCAGACTGCGCTCTTTTCAACGCAATTTCATATTGAGAACGGTCGATCTCAAATAAGGCCTGGCCGGTTACGACGGCTTCATTATTTTTAACCCAGACGCTGGTAACTACCCCTGCTACCTTGGGTGCTACACCAATCACAAAACCCTGTATGCGTGCCTGTTGTGTGTAAGGTGTATATCGGTCAGAAGTTAGATACCAGGCAAGGCTAATAAAAATTACCAGCAGAATGCCGGCTGTTCCTTTCTTGACAGAATCAGGCGCAGTATTTTCTTCATCACTCATCTTGTGAATTCTCTTGAGCTGTTGCTGGATTAGTCTGGGGTTCAGATATTGGTGCAGTTAGCAGATCTCCCCAGTCAGTAC
>JBLYYR010000212.1:0-23612 GCA_048550195.1 Arenicellales bacterium | reverse complement strand
GCCGCTGACAAGCTGGCAAACGATAAGGAAACTCAAGAATTCATTGCGAGTAACTTGTTGATGCGACCTGTTCAGTGGGGAGAAGAGTACGCTGATAATACAGTGAAGGAGCAGTACAAAACCTTTGGCGAACAAGCGAAAATGAAATAGTCTTTATTGGTTAGATTGACCGCCGGATCAGAACTAGCTCTGAGCCTGATTCCGATCCGGCAACATCACACCCAGCGTAGGTTGTGGGAGAGGGGGAAATACGTGACAAGAATACACAGAGACTCAATCGCATATCTAGTGATCATTGGTTTTTGCATATTAATGCTAACCTGGGCAATTCCAACGTATACACCAGCTTATCCTGGTTATGGTGCCTCGCCGGCACTGTTGCCAAATGTAGCGGTTGGCATCATGCTGTTTATGGCTTGCCTTTCTCTGTTACGTATCGGTGTGGCTGTGTTTATGAATAAAGCTATACCAGCTGAGGAAAGTGAATTTCCTGAGGACCTGGAAGATGAGGCTGGTTTTACACAAGTCGGACGAGTGAAACTGTATCATCTCGCCAGCACCATGATTCCGTGCGTACTGTTAGTGGTGGCAATTCAATATATTCCCTACATGTTTGTGTCTTTCGCCTTCCTGATGGTCTTCCAATACGTCATCGGTAGTCGCAATTGGCTCCAGTCTACGATGGTGTCGATCATCCTTACGGCGGTTCTTTATATTGTGATGCGTTATGGTTTTGGCGTGCCCGTGCCGGGCCCACAACTTTTCTAAACGAGTAACAATTAAGTTCAACTAGTGGAATACATAAATTTATGGAAATGATCGTTGCGGGGTTGCTGGACTCCTTAGCACCTACCAGCCTTATGTTTGTCTTTCTCGGTGTTGCCATCGGGGTTCTGATAGGGGCAATTCCCGGCATCAATGGCCCTATGGCCATCGCGTTATTTATTCCGGTTACTTATTATATGTCACCACTAACCGCCATTGGTTTTCTGGTGGGACTGAACAAGGGTGCGTTTTTTGGTGGCGCGGTGTCAGCAATATTACTGCGCACACCAGGAACGCCTGAGGCGGCAGCAACCTCCTGGGATGGCTATCCACTCACCCAGCAAGGAAAGGGTGAAAAGGCACTACGTATGGCGCTTTATAGTTCGGTGGCGGGTGACTTTGTCTCAACAGTGGTGCTGATAATGATTGCCGCACCGCTGGCAGCCGTGGCACTGTTCATGGGACCGGCGGAAATTTTTGCACTGATTTCACTGGCGCTGACGGTCATCGCAGGCATTGGCACCAATTCCATAGGCCGTGGCCTGATCGCAGCTGGTTTTGGGATTCTGATTGGCTTGATCGGCACCGAACCGGTTACCGCATTGCCCCGGCTCACCTTTGATATCTATCAACTGGGCAGTGGCTTATCGCTGATTCCGGTGGCGATTGGCCTACTGGCATTTTCGGAAATACTGTTACAACTGGAAAAATTCACAGTTAAGGGTGCTGGTCAACACACGACCCATGATTTTTCATCGAAGCGTGAAGATCGATTTCTGTCATTCAAGGAATTTTTTGCAAATACCAGGACGTTGCTGCGCGGCAGCCTGATTGGTATAGGGGTTGGTGCCATGCCGGGGCTTGGGGCACCGGTGGCGTCGTTTATGTCTTACGACCAGGCGATGAAGCGGTCGAAGCACAAAGAAGAGTTTGGCAAGGGCCGTCTGGAAGGTATCGGTGCGTCCGAATCCGCCAATAGCGCGGTAGTGGCCGCCAGCATGATTCCGCTGTTTGTTCTAGGTATTCCCGGTAATTTAGCGGTCGCCATGCTGATGGGCGCGTTTATGATCCACGGCATGCAGCCCGGCCCATTGATGTTCCAGGAAAATGCGCAGCTCATGTATGGCATATATGGCAGCCTGTTACTGGCCAGCGTGTTCTTATTGGTGATTGGACGGTTCGGGCTTCGTTATTTTTGCAAGGCGGTCAATATCCCGCCGATGATCCTGTATCCAATCGTGGTGTTCACCTGCATTATGGG
The DNA here is from genome assembly GCA_048550195.1 of Arenicellales bacterium. Classification (GTDB taxonomy): domain Bacteria; phylum Pseudomonadota; class Gammaproteobacteria; order BMS3Bbin11; family BMS3Bbin11; genus BMS3Bbin11. The sequence continues at coordinate 21,586 of JBLYYR010000212.1, read as the reverse complement.
CGCCTACCTTGGGAAGTCGTCGATGTTCGACGTCGGCGTCATGCTTACATTCGGTTTCATCGGCTACTTCATGCGGAAGTTCGACTACTCCTACGTCGCTTTTCTGATCGGCTTCATCCTGGCGCCGGAGTGGGAGCGCGCCCTGCAGCAGGTGGTCATCATTTCCCAGTATGACACGTACATGTTCTTCCAGCGTCCCGTTGCCATGGGGCTGATGGTGCTTACCTTGTTCGTGATTGCTCGCACCTTCTGGAACAACCTCAAAGACGGACAAAAGAAACAACTGGAAGCTGCTGCCGCTGCGGCAGGGCCACACAAAGGTGACTGAGAAAACACCGTGTTTGTCGCCTGTATGACAGGAACGGCCCAGGTCCCACGCTAGACTGGGGCCAGGGGTTCAGTGAACGAGCCAACCAATGTTCTCGCCCATGAGGGGCCGGAATCTATAGAAATATACAAGTACAAGTAAAGAGGAAATATTCATGAAAAAAATGACAGACGCCCAACTAAAGAAAAAGTTAGGCGATTCATACACCGCGCCTGTTGGTTTATATGCCAAAACCAAGGATATGCCATTTCTTGGTTCGGTCACTTGCAATGTAGAAGAGATGGTTGCGGGCTCATGGCAGGAAGTCATTATTGTTTATACATTGGGGCAGTCTGGTATGGCAGACGGTTCCTGGTTCAAGGCAACCTTCCGTTTTTATTCAGACTGGGAGCTATTTCAAACAACTGACCCAAAAGCAGCGAACTATGTCTCTGCGGAATATCACGCAGGCCCTACAGTGGAAGGACAGAGTCCCGCGTCAGTTCAAAAACTTTCTGTTCGTTTTGACCAGAAAGGTCACGAACGTCCATTCCAGAAGGCGGTCATTGTTGATACCTATGATGGTTACTTAAAAGCGGGTGATCAGATTGTTATCCGTATGGGTGATCGTCGTTTTGGTGGAGCAGGTACTCGCGTACAAACTTTCACGGAAGAATTCTTTAAATTTCGCTGCTATGCCGATCCATTAGGTACTTCGCGTTTTGCTGCAGTTGAGCCTGATCTAGCAATTAATATTAAACCCGGTCATCCCGCCCTGTTGCAATGGTCGGGGTCGCGTCTGGTCAAACAGGGCGAGAAAATACCGTTGCGTATTCGTGCAGAAGACGAGTGGGGTAATACCTGTTGGTCACGGCCTGACAAGGTACACGTAAAGGCAACCCTTGATGGCAAGGATTGCTATGAAAAAAATATTACCTTGCCCAAAAAAGGCTGGTCGGTACAGTTACTGGAAGACATACCAACCGATAAACCGGGTGAGTTAGAGATTACTGCGGTTATGCCGCATCATGCTGCCGTCAAACAACATACCTTTTATGTCACGATAGATAAAGAGCTGGATTTTCCACGGATTTACTATACCGACCTGCATGTTCACTCGGAAGATACAGTTGGTACCAACTCCACCAGTTATAACCTGACATATGGACGAGATGTGACGGGCCTGGATGTATTGGCCTTTGCGCACAATGATTTCAACATCACTACTGAGCGCTGGAAAAAAACTGTTGAGTTAATTCGCGATATCACCAAAGACGGTGAATTTGTCGCCTATCCGGGAACGGAATGGTGTGGTAGCTCCTGTGCCGGTGGTGACCATAACGTCATCTTCCTGCATGATGAGGAGCCGGAGTTCCCGTACTTGAAAGATGGCACGCACGTGCGTTCGGTAGACTGGAATGAAGATTCTGGAACGACCGTTGCTGATCCAGGCGCCTGGCCATTAGAAGAATTATGGGCAGCTTACATTCATGACCCTGAAGGTCACTTGTTAACCCCTCATGTCGGTGGCCGTCGTTGCATCATGGACTGGCATCATCCTGAGTTAGAAAAATTAGTAGAGATTGGTTCTGCCTGGGGTCACTTTGGCTGGTTATATGAGGATGCGATGCAGCGCGGTTACAAGATCGGCGCAAGTATGGCCGGTGACGAACACCGCGGTCGATGCGGTGGTGGTGTGCCGGGTACGGCGGTATTCGGAACCAAAGGTGGTATCTCCGGCGTAATTTCACCAGAGTTATCACGCAAGGCCATTGGCATAGCCTTGCGTGAACGTCATACCTTTGCCTCAACCGGTGAGCGGACCTTTGGTTTAACGACCTGCGGCAAGCACATCATGGGCGACGAGTTCGAACATAAAGGTGCAGCACAGGTAAATTATCGTTTCCTTGGTGACGCAGGCTGGGATGAAATTATTGCATACGATCAGGATGGTGAGATATGGAAACGAGACCTGCAGGAAGAGTTAGGTTACTCCGATCGCAAGATTCGTTTTCGCTGGGGCGGAGCACGCATAAAAGACCGTTACCGCTGGGCTGTCTGGAAGGGAAATATCACTATAACCGATGCCGTCATCAATGAATTCGAAGGCCTGGGTTTTGAGCATAAGGAAGAAACCTGCTGGCGAGAAACAGCGACGACTATAGGCTTCAAGAGTGATACCTATGGTGACGTCGACGCCATCGAAATGGACGTTTCACACCTGGCGACTGCGAAAATAAAGATTGAGGGTACCATCGACGGGTATGTAAAAGTTGGTGACCCGTTAAAAGGCAATCCGTTTGTTCACTGTCCGACCTTTACCTGGGAGTTTACTGGTGCAGAGTTACTCGAATCCGCTCGACTGAAGAAGGACCTGCCGGGTGTGGACATGTTCCTGGCGATGGAGCGTATGAGTGACAATGATGCACCACGTGAAGTGACTGGAAATTTTAAAGTTAGTCCGAAGAATGGACCACACGGTCATCGCCCTGTCTATGTCGTTGCTCGACAGGTCGATGATGCAAAAATCTGGACATCATCGTTGTTCATAAACTTCAAAAAATAAGAAGTGTTTTTGTTCTTGTCCTCCATGCCACCTTCGGGTGGCATTTTTTATGGACGCTACTCGCTATTTAAGGGTACCAAAGTGGTATTATATAAATAGCAGATGTTCTGTTTTCGACACTGGAAGCGAGGGTTCGAAGCATAATCAGCTTTGTCCACTGACATGACTGAAAGAATATGGATTGAAAATCACGACGGCAGCCCACTCATCGCCACGGCTATACATGCTGGACATGAGATACGCCACGAATTGCTGCCACTGATTGCGCTGGATGAGGCGGAACGCACACGGGAAGAGAACCCTTATACCGACTTCTTCGTCAAGGTAGCGCCTACATGGCTGGTGACTACCCATTCTCGTTTCGAAGTGGACCTCAGCCGGGATCGTGAAGATGCCATCTATACATCCCCTGAAATGCCCTGCAGTCCACAGTTCCAGGGATTCAACAGGAACGGGGAAAAGTAACATGAATAGTCAGTCTGCCAGGATCAGCGACACCATCATCGAAGACATCCGCAAGACACTGGCCGGCAACAAACGTGTGCGTCGAAAATTACCGGGAGGCGGTCGTGTTCACGTAGACCGCCAGCTGCCATTTCTCTGCCTGTACCGTTTCCCTCAGGATCGTGATGACAACGGTACCGAACGCCTGCTGCTGGGCGAGGCCGCCTATATCCTGGCACCTGCTTCGGATGAGCACCATGAACAGCTGGCTAAACTCGTGCGTGAGATCCTCGCCATTCAGAGCGGTGTATTCGGTGCCTGTTTACTGCTGGAAATCTGGGCTGGTAACGAAGTTGCAGACGATCAGACCCAGCCCATGTTCCATATCGTAGCACCTGATAAAAATCTACCTGCTAACATCCTCGAAGAAGTAGAAGATGCCTTGCTGGGCATAAGCGTCAATGAACTTTCGGCACGTATTACCCTCAGTTATCAGAAATCCATCAATGCCCCCGATTGCAGCAGCATCATCAGCCAAGAGGTACTCGGGCAATTGAACTGCATTCATCTAGGCCTGGAAGTGAGCCCCATCTTTCGTGAGGAAGAAGAACAAACTCTGCTACCCTTTCGCTTACGTCAGTTACATCAAGCGCTCTCACATGCCCTAAATCGGGTCTTTTACTCCTTTGCCCATAATGCGACATCTCTGCGCCCTGCCCATCACCATCAACTCGGCCGCCAGTTTATTACCGGTGTTGTGCATGAAACCGATGAACAACTGGCTGAGATAAGTAACAGCTTCGACCTGCTGCTGCACGTAACACCGGTGAATGCTCCGCAGGCCTGGCAGGAATTCCAGAGTAATAAATACCAGAAGCCCCCCCAATTTCTCTATCGACCACGCAACATAGATCCTGCTCTGATGAAACGGCAGCTTTATCAGGTGCCCATCGAGCACATTGAAGACCCTACTCTGGCCTATATATTTTCCAGTAAACGTGAAGAACTGGACCGCCAGATAAGCCTCGTGGCTGATCGCAATACACCGCGTTTTCTGCTGGGCAGCCGTCAGCTTTTTGGTGATGTCCCAGCGGAACTTCTTGACCTCGCAAAACAGATGCTGAGCCTCCCGCCACCGTCACAAAAAGCCGACACCGGTTCCCTGTCTGCCAGCGAATTCGCACAACAGGCACGCCAGGAGATCGACTATTATCGACAGCAGGATTCGGCACTGCCGGCACAGGTAGAACTACGTGATGACGTGCCCGGCATCCTTGTTTCCAAAGGACATTTACTGGTGGGGCTGGATACCCGGATCTCTATGGATCGGGTAAAGGCGACACTGTCCCATGAGATCGGCACGCATATCGTGACTCACTACAATGGCAGCCAGCAACCCTTCCGGGAACTTTATGCCGGCATGGCCGGATATGAACCCCTGCAGGAGGGGCTGGCAGTGCTGGCTGAATACCTCTCCAATGAACTCAGCCACGAGCGCATGCGACTGTTGGCTGGACGCGTCATGGCCGTTGATATGATTAGCGGTGGCGCTGATTTCATCGAGTCGTTCAGGATGCTTGAAAACGATTATGATTTTTCCCGGGCAAACGCCTTCGCTATCGGCATGCGTGTATACCGTGGTGGCGGTTACACCAAGGATTTCATCTATCTGCAGGGGCTGGTCAATGTGCTGGATTACCTGGCCGCTGGACAGCAGCTGGAACAGCTATATATCGGAAAAATCACCTACGAACACCTGGACTTCATCGAGGAACTGCAATGGCGCAAAGTACTCAAGGCACCACGCCTGCGACCGCGCTTCCTTGATGACCCCCGGACAGCATCTCGCCTTAAGCAACTGCGTCAGGGTAACAATATCGTTCAAATAATGAGGGAAGCAAGCTGATGCGCATTGGATTTGTCATCAACGATATCGATACGGAATTGCCCAGCTTTTCCAGCACATGCCTGGCCATGAATGCGACAAATATGGGCCACGAAGTGTGGTACATAAACGTGGCAGATTTTGCCTATGACCCTGACGAGCGGGTGCATGCCCGTACCTGTCGGGTACCAAAAAAACAATTCCGTTCACCACAGGCTTTCCTGGAAAAGGTACGCGGCAAGGGTGCGCAAAGAGAGCGTATCTCGATTGAAGATCTGGACATACTGTTACTGAGAAATGATCCCTCCGAGGACGCAAATAGAAGGCCATGGGCGAGACTGGCCGGGATCAATTTCGGTCGCCTCGCCATGCGCCATGGGGTCATAATACTGAATGATCCCAATGGGCTGGCTAAAGCCATCAACAAGATGTATCTGCAGTATTTTCCTGAGGAAGTAAGGCCGCGAACCCTGATCAGCCGGGATTCTAGCGAAATCAAGGCATTTATACGGGAACAGGGTAACTGTGCTGTGCTCAAGCCGCTGTCGGGGTCGGGCGGACACAATGTTTTCCTCGTGCAGTCGGAAGACAAGCCCAACATTAACCAGATGATCGAAGCAGTGCGCTATGATGACTATGTCATCGCCCAGGAATACCTGCCGCAAGCGATCCACGGTGACACTCGCCTGGTCCTCATGAATGGACATCCATTGACCTGCAAGGGGCGCTATGCCGCCTTCCATCGCGCACGTCAGCCTGGGGATGTGGATATGCGCAGCAACATAGCTGCCGGAGGCTTCTCACAGAAGGCCCACATAACCGAAGATATACTTCAAGTTGCAGAGATTGTGCGTGCCAAACTGATCCAGGATGGCATGTTCCTGGTGGGTCTGGACATTGTAGGCGATAAGCTAATGGAGATTAATGTTTTCAGTCCTGGAGGACTGGCAGGGTCAGGCCGTCTGGAGGATCGTAACTTTTGCCGTGAGGTAATCCTCGCCATGGAACGCAAGGTAGATCACATGCGTAACTATCCCGAAAACTTCGACAATCTGGAACTGGCCACACTGTAGGGTATCTCAATTCTGTCAGTGTAAGCGATGCCAGGGAAATCATCCCCTTCCCCACCTGCATGATGCAGCAAGGGAAATCTGATCCAGGGGGTAATCCTCCTCAATCAACCTCTCTACCAATTCCAGTGCATGGCCGGGATTATCGAATACCGCAGTAAAACGGAGAATATAAAAGCCGTACAACAGACCCATCTAAAACGCACGCGGCTCAATCATCTGGCTATGCAGCGTGTAGTGCCTACCAGCGCGAGAAAATGATTGATGAATGGCTCTGGCCGGGTGGATACTCATACACTTTTTAAATATCCACTACCTCAGCATAGATGTATGGGTGCTGATTTACCTGCCTCTCGGTTTAAGCTGCAAGCTTTTACCGTTGCCAACGGTACAAGTGGGACAACAACGACACCAGCAGAACAGCAAAGGCAAGAAAATCCATAGGCCCTACAGCGTAGACCTTCCCGAACAAAAAAGCCGAGCCAAGCAGTACCGGCCAGGCTATTGCACCTAAGCGCCCCCACCAAAGCTTCACCTGCTGGAAAAGAATAATGCCGAATACGAACGCTAACAGCACCAATCCCACACCGATTACCGATGGTCTAAATAATCCAGAATAATTCGGCATGTATAACCATGCTTTCAAATTTGCTCCATAGTATGCAGATAGAAACAGACAGTAAATCGCCAATAGAATATAAAGAAGCCTGACAGAACGTTTCTCACTTTCCACTGTGCTCCAGATAGTTAGCGACACCAGTGCGGCCAGAAAACCAAGCGCAGCAGGAAACCAGTTTATAGGAATTCCAGTGTCGCCTTTCTGGGTATGTGAAACTACGAATTCAATCCCTAACATTATTAGTCCAAGTACTAACATACTCATTGAGACAAATATAAGTGCATGCTGTAAATTGATACTGAAAGTAATTTGCGATTGTGGGCCTGTCTTTGACTCACCCTTCAGGTTCAAAATAAAAACAAGGTACGTGAGTGCGGCACTTACAAAGCTGAGTGAACCGAATATTTCTGCACTTTCTTCCAGCAACATTAAAATCTCAAGCCTTAGGTTTACTCGTCCGGAATTTGCCTCTAGCATTGCCATTTCAACTACTTCGAACAACGGGTTTACAATGAACAACACAACGCCGAGGATCATTAAGTAGAACGTCCACGGACTGCGCCTGAGATGTAGCCAGCTAAATGCGACCATAAAAAGTGTCACAATTCCTATCGGCAGCGCGAGCGCCTTCACCCACCCCAGACCATTATCGGCATACGGATTCAATACAGCCAACATTCCAATGCGCTCATGAAGAGAGCCAATTTCATCTAGTGATAACAGAGCGAAGATGGCTGCGCAAAGTAGCCAGCCGTATCTCAGGTAGCCCTGGCGAACAGACTTACGGTCCTGGCTGTCTACTAGCAGACAAAGGATGCAAGTAACCGATGCAAAAAGCAGAAGCATCGATGAATACCAGACTGCGAGTACATTCTCAGTTGCTAGATGAAAATGAACCAGGAAGTGCTTAGCTATACCACCAGTTCCCCAGTCACCTGACAGATAGGTTCGATAGTAGATAATGAACACTAGATATCCGGCAAGAACAAATAGATTCAGCACTACCAGCGATGCTATGATTTTTTTCGCTATGGCAGAGGAAAATTTAATGCTTACTACAAGCTTTTCTTTCGTCATGAGTATCTATCCGGCAACTGCTTTTCAGGTAACTAACACATCCCTTTTCGGGGGCCAATGAGAACTTTCGGCCATCTCGGGAATATCTACGCAGCAAGAGTAAAAATAGAGGCGCACTGATTCTATTTTCCTACTAGTTCAGCATGCGTGGCAGCAAAGGCCGCAATGGCTTTATCCAGATCTTCTTTGGTGTGGGCCGCCGAAATCTGGGTACGAATTCTCGCCTTGCCTTTCGGCACTACTGGAAAAAAGAAACCAATCGCATAAACCCCGTGCTCTAATAATTTTTGCGACATTTTCTGAGCAAGCATGGCCTCCCCAAGCATCACCGGTACAATCGGGTGGTCTCCTTTTGCAACTGCAAAACCTGCAGCTTGCATACCTTTTCGAAAATAGTGGGTGTTTTCCTGCAAACGGTCACGCAGAAAAGTTGATGCCGATAGCATATCCAGAACCTTGATGCTTGCCGCACAGATAGCCGGTGCTACCGTGTTTGAAAACAGGTAAGGACGTGAGCGTTGGCGCAGCATATCCACAATCTCTTTGCGCGCGGACGTATAACCGCCAGAGGCGCCGCCAAGCGCTTTACCGAATGTCCCGGTAATAATGTCCACACGATCCATTACGCCACAATACTCGTGTATACCACGGCCAGTTTTACCCATGAAACCCACGGCATGACAATCATCATGATGCACCATCGCATCGTACTTATCCGCAAGATCACAAATCTTGTCCAGCTGGGCGATTGTTCCATCCATTGAAAACACACCATCGGTAGTAATCAAAATACGCCGTGCGCCAGCAGCCTTCGCCTCTGCCAGTTTTTCCTCAAGGTCCTGCATATTATTATTTTTGTATCGGAAACGGGTGGCCTTGCACAAACGCACGCCGTCGATAATCGATGCGTGATTCAACTCATCAGAAATGACAGCATCTTCCTTGCTTAAAATCGTCTCAAAGAGACCTGTATTGGCATCAAAACAGGCAGCATAAAGGATCGTGTCTTCCATACCCAGAAATTCACTTACCTTGCCTTCAAGTGTTTTATGAATAGTCTGGGTGCCGCAGATAAAACGTACTGAAGAAAGACCAAAACCCCATAGGTCATAACTGTCTTTTGCCGCCTGTATGACCGAGGGATTATTCGCCAGGCCGAGATAATTATTCGCACACATATTAACAAGCTCGCTGCCATCAGCAAGGGTAATATCATTGCTCTGCTCGGAAGCAATAATACGCTCGGTTTTCCATAAACCAGCCTCTTTTATATCCGCCAGATCTCTCGCCAGGCTTTCTTTAGCACTCTTAAAACTCATGGTAACAATCCTTAGCGTCTAAATTTCTTCCCAATTCAGGATAACCTTGCCGGATTGCCCTGAACGCATCACATCGAATCCTTTCTGGAAATCAGTATAGGGAAAACGGTGGGTAATGATTTTCTCCAGCTGTAGACCACTTTGCACCATCATGACTCCCTTATACCAGGTTTCAAATATCTCACGACCGTAGATGCCTTTTATAAACAATCCTTTAAAAACAACTTTGGTCCAGTCAATGCCCGTACCATCAGGTATGATGCCAAGCATTGCAATGCTGCCACCATTAATCATTTTATCGAGTGCATCTCTAAATGCTACTGCTGAACCTGACATTTCCAGGCAAACATCAAAACCTTCAAGAATGCCCAGGGTACGCATGAAATCTTCACTGATCATTTCCTTATTAACATTGATAGGGATCGCTTTCGGTACGATTTTCTTTACCAGATCCAACCTGTAATCATTAAGATCTGTAATGACAATATTTCGTGCACCGCAATGTACAGCCACCATCGCAGCCATAATACCAATCGGCCCTGCACCGGTAATCAAGACATCTTCACCCACCATGTTGAAAGACAGCGCAGTGTGAACCGCATTTCCGTAAGGATCAAAACAGGCAAGGACATCAGTAGGAATTTCTATATTGGGCCTGAATACATTCTTTGCCGGAATTGAAAGATACTCGGCAAAACACCCCGTGCGGTTAACACCGATGCCAATAGTATTCGGACAAAGGTGGCGTCGACCCGCCAGACAGTTGCGGCAGCGTTCGCAAACAATGTGTCCTTCGCCGGAAACCACATCGCCTATATTTATACCTTCAACATTGGCCCCAAGTTCGACAACAACGCCGGCAAACTCATGGCCAATCGTCATTGGCACGGGAATTGTCTTCCGGGCCCAGTCATCCCAGTTATAGATGTGGATGTCCGTGCCGCAAATAGCCGTTTTCTGGATCCTGACTAAAACATCATTATTGCCCATTTCCGGGACAGGTACATCTTCCAGCCACAAACCTTCTTTAGCGTATTTTTTTACCAGTGCTTTCATCTTTTTCATAGCTTTGTGATATTTCAGGGTCGAATGGGTAATCCAGGCTTACTAGCGCCTAAGTTTAAATCTGCTGATTCGCAATTTACCGTCAGCTTAATTCACCTGCTCAGGTATCGTAATCACATACTCACTACTAAAAAATAAGCATATGATTTAGTTTCTTAGTCCTGCCATCTTTGAACATAACTTTAATCTTTACGTTAAACGTGCCCCACCCACTTGAACTAAGCTCAAAGCCGTTAGTCGAATCACATAGCTTGCGAACCGTACCAGGAAAAGTAGGATGCAGCGTGTACTCAACACAATCTATCTTCTATAGTGTACTGCGGTCAGCGTCAAGATAAACAGCCCAGTCCCAGCGACCATCGCTAGTCGCCTTGCCTTGCTTGCCACCTAAAATACCAATTAACCCAATAATTGCTACAAAAGTCTGCGTCGTACTATTTTGGCTACCCCCGCTCATTTAACACTCCAAAATGTTAAAGCTATTCATTTTTACTTAAACCAACTTTTCTACCAGCTTGCTGATCTTTGCCTGCACTCGTTCCGGCAGCTCCGGGTGCGGTTGTTTGGCAATCATACCAGTATATAGTGTGCCAACTGTGTCAGCACCGATAGTATTTGCTGTCATCTTGAGTTGTTTATGCGTTCCATAAATCCAGCGTACTAAAACCCCTGGAGCCGCGCAGGAGGAGACAAGAATCGCCTTTTTCTTTGGCATTTTTGCCTTTCGAAACCGGGGAGAATTCATATCCCACGGCCAATAGGCATAAACTATCAGGCGTTCCATAAAGCGTTTAAAGATTGCAGTGACTGATCCAAAGTTGGTGGGAGAGGCAAGAATAAAACCATCAGCCCACTCTATCCTGTTCACCAATTCCTGCATTCCATCATGCTGTACACACTCAGCAGGCGCATCACCGGGCTGTTGGGTACACTCTCTGCAATTAAGACAAAACTCGACAGGATGATCACGCAGAAGGATAACCTCTGCCTCTGCACCATCTGCCTCGACAGCCCGCACCATCGCTTCGACAGTTTGATCGGTAATACCATCATCCCGGTATGAACCATTTATTACCAGTATCCTGCTCATGTTTTCTCCCCTCCTCCTTAAAGAGACAACTCTTTCTGCTTACGCTCTCTGGTGAACTCCCACCATTTTTTAGGCGGCCCTCCTTCCATGTATCTTACAGCTGAGATAAACACATCAATGACACAGGGATCATATTTCTTGCCGGTGACTTTGCAAAGATCTCTAAACATTTGATAAGGGTCCCTGCCTACTAGCTCAAATGGTTCCTTTATTCCCAGGACAATAAAATCCTTTTCTATCGCCTTACCGACATTAGGTATATCTATTAACTTTTTAATCCCTTTTCTTAACATTTTTTTAAACCTGCCGGACTTCCGCTAACAATACACGAAAATCGATAACCCTGGGTTTTTTAATGGGTGAACCAATGCGACTGACAGGATAGCAACAAGCTTTGGGTAGAGTGCGATGCGTGAAAGAGTAGACATTAACACCCCCTGTTCCATATTTATTTCCCGCAAAGAAAGATCAACAGAATCTAACTCGACTAAAGAATATCATAGTTCACCATGAAACTCGTCAGTCGCCTGCCACCAGCTTTATGCAGTTGCTTTTATTGCTTTTATTGCTTTTATTTTAAATAACCCGCAACTGGCTTTCCGTCAGCGATATATAGAATATTGGAACCCCTGATGATTTTTACATTGTCTGGATCGCGGGAAATCAACCTGCTCTTCAATCCATTGCTTGCCCACTTTGTGTATTATCAAGGAAGATGTATGGCCTTACAGGGTATAATTTACGAAGGACCTACGAAAAGGTTCAAAATACCAGGGAATGATGCCGTGAATATATGGCAGAAAGCTATCATATAAGGGAGTACTTTTCTTATGACCAGGCAAGCCGAAATCATCAGTCTGAAAGATCCCTGGGTGGTGCCTACAAAATATTGGCAGCAACTGGATGACGGGCGTATCCAATGTGACCTTTGCCCCAGATTTTGCAAGCTCAAAGAGGGGCAGCGCGGCCTGTGCTTTGTGCGCGCCTGTGTTGAAGGGCAGATCGTACTGACCACCTATGGCCGCTCTAGCGGCTATTGTGTAGATCCCATTGAGAAAAAACCCCTCAATCACTTCCTGCCAGGTACGCCTGTCCTCTCCTTTGGTACCGCAGGCTGCAACCTCACCTGCAAATTCTGTCAGAACTGGGACATCAGCAAATCCCGGGAGATGGATACGCTGGCCGATCATGCCGCTCCTGAAGCCATCGCACTTGCCGCCGAAAAGCTCGGCTGCCGCAGCGTCGCTTACACCTATAATGACCCGGTCATCTTCCACGAGTATGCCATCGATGTCGCCAGGGCCTGCCATGAGCGGGGAATCCGTTCAGTCGCGGTCACGGCAGGTTATGTCACTCCCGAGCCACGGCACGAGTTTTACCGACACATAGATGCTGTCAACGTTGATCTCAAAGGGTTTACCGAGGATTTTTATCATAAACTTACAGGCGGGCATCTAGAACCCGTACTTGATACACTTAAATATATCCGACACGAAACCGATGTCTGGCTGGAACTGACCACACTATTAATCCCGGGCCAGAATGATTCGGATAAAGAACTCAATGAGATGACCAGGTGGGTGGTAAAACACCTGGGACCCGATGTACCCATGCACTTTACTGCCTTTTACCCTTCCTACAAGATGATGGATGTCCCCCCTACCCCGCCTGATACTCTCTATCGTGCACGTCGTATTGCACTGGAAAACGGCGTACGCTACGCCTTTACCGGCAACATCGACGATGACAAGGGCGGCAGTACCTGGTGCCATCACTGTGGCGAGCTGCTGATTGGCCGCAAAGGATATGATCTCACCCACTGGGGACTCACAGCCGCAGGGACATGCCAGAGCTGCGGCACAGCCTGTGCGGGTGTATTTGAAGCCGAACCCGGCAGCTGGGGTTCACGGCGTCAACCGGTAAGGCTGTCTGACTTCAGAGCAAGCAACACTTGAGTGACTAATAGTAATTTTATAATTCGTTGTCACTAAGTAGCTCTCAGGAATGCTTCTGTTAGCTACTATTAGCCTGATATTTAGAGCCAGACTCAATTACTTCTAATATAAGTAATAATCAGGAACGAACCCCGGTTTCCCTGAATCCGGCATAATTATGATACTTTGTATTCGTACAAGCATTTATACAGGATGATACCGTGATTCAGATCGGGATCTAACCTACCTCAGCCAGTCAATCAGATCCCGTGTAACAAAAGTAGCAGCTTTGTTCAACGCGGCTACCGCACCCTGTGCATTTTGCTGCGATGCCGGGACGCTCGACATAAATTCCTGGCTTGCGATGACCCTCTTTGTCCTGTTATCGATCAGGTTAAAACTTATCCGGAGAATACCGTCGGACGTTCCATCATCATTGACATGATGGCTAAAGTCGATCAGCGTACTTTCCAGCAGCAGATCGGATTGTGACTGTGATGTGTATGGAACAACTGCTTTGTAGTGACCACTCTTTTCAAGTGCCTGCTGGATAATAAGTAAAAGCATGCTCGTCGGTGAATCACCCCATTGGCTATAGGCGTAGCTATTCTGCTCATATCTTCCATCTGTATACAGTATGTCTGTACTATTGAAGGCATGCGTACTTCGAATCGAGCCTAACATGAGAATATTAGTGGGTTTTTGCTCTGTATTTACTGATGGGCGAACAGCTCCCAGGTCAGGTTTAAGTGTATAGATGGAAGCAGCAGGAAGTTTTTCTGTCATGCATCCGGCCAGGCTCATGAACAACACGCCAAATAAAAAGAAGCCTCTATTTCTCATGGTAGCCCTCCTCTCCCGGACCTGGCCTTGCTTGTGTCTGCTTGAAAAACAGATCAGCGGGGCTGGTTTTAATGTTTTGAATCGTTGCCTGAAGGTTTCCTGTTAACATGTCCAGGTCACTTAATAACTGGTTCAAAGAGCTAAAACTCTCACGCATACCTCTGCTCATTTCCTGACTGAGACCTGCTGTATTCTTTTCAAGACTATCAGCTAAGTGCTTGACGCTGACGGAGGCAGCACTCACCTGTTGAGCGGCTTCGGTGATCTGGCTCTCCATCACTACACCATTGTCTACCAGATTCTGGATACCGCTTAACTGATCACGAAGGTCTTTTGCCAGTTCTTTAGTTTCAATCAACAGGTCTCCAAAATTCTTCAGGTTTTCATCACCCAGCAACAAGTTGAAGTTGTCCAGTGTGCGGGCAGATTTCGCTGCTAATTGACTTAAAGATTGATCAATTCTTTTAAATGTTGAAGGCCTGGATGGAATGACTGGTATTGAATCCTGAGTACTCCTTAATAGAGGCGCATTCTTATCGAGTCCTTGCAGTTCGATATAGGCAAGCCCGGTAATACCGTAGAAGTTGATACTGGCTGTGGTATCCGTCTTGACGGCTGTGTCACGTGTTATGTTAAGCAATAATTGTACTTCTTCAGGATTATCCGGATTGAGTCGAATACGTACCACGGTCCCGACATCTACCCCCCGATATTTCACCGCGGCATCTGTATTCAAACCTGCGACTGACTCTGACAGATGTACATAATAATCATCGTAATCCTGCTGGCCTGACTGTTTTGTTAGCCAATAGACAAAAACAAGCATTGCAGTTGTCAATATGACAACAAAAAAACCAACAATGGTGTAGTTTATCTTACTTTCCATATCCGCTTCGCAGTCGCCCGCGCTCACCCTGGAAGAACTGCTGGATGATTGGGTGTGGCTGCTGCATTACCTCGTTCATTGTGCCTTCTGCAATAACCTTCTTATCGCCCAGTACAGCAAAACGATCAACAATAGTCCAGATTGAATCAAGATCATGTGTAACCATCACGACAGTGAGGCCTAGCATTTCTCTCAGCCCAAGAATCAGGTCATCAAATTCCTCAGCACCAACGGGATCCAAACCGGAAGTGGGCTCATCGAGGAATAATAACCTGGGATCCATCGCCAGTGCACGCGCCAGTGATGCGCGCTTGACCATACCGCCACTCAGTTCAGAAGGATATAGATCTGCAGCGTTATCCGGAAGGCCTACCATGTTGATCTTCATATAGACTATTTCCCTGATTAATTTTGCCGGTAGATCTGTATATTCTTTTAGCCTGATCGCCACATTCTCCATCACTGTAAGCGAAGAATAAAGTGCGCCTTGCTGAAACAATACTCCCCACCGTCGACGCAGGCTGGCAGCTTCCATGCGGCTGATCGTATTCAAATCAAAGTCGAATACAGATATTTCTCCTGATGCAGGCTGCAGCAGCATTATCATCTCTTTCATCAGAGTCGATTTGCCTGAGCCACTACCACCTAACAGGCCATATATTTCACCTTTCTGCACACTCAGACTAACACCATCATGAATCACATTATCGCCAAAGCGGGTAACAACATCTGTTACTTTGATGATAGGTTTCATATTCCCAGCTCGGTAAAAACAACAGAGAAAATTGCATCGCAGGCTATAACAAGGAATATTGCATTAACGACACTGATCGTTGTGTAGCGACCAATACTCTCGGTATTCCTGGAAACCTGGAAGCCCCGAAAACAACCCGTTATGGCTATCAACCAGGCAAAGAAAGGACCTTTTCCAAGTCCAATCCAGAAGTGTTTTATATCAAGCACATCCCGTAGGCGATGAATAAATTCGCTATAGGAAATATTCAGATGGAGATTCGAAACAACCATTCCTCCTGCAATGCCGATAATATCGGCAAAGAATATCATCAGCGGCAAAGCAACCATCAACGCAATTATTCTCGGAAGGACAAGAAATCGATGCGGTTCAAAACCCATCGTGCGCATGGCATTGATTTCTTCGGTAATTTTCATTGCCCCCAGTTGCGCGGTATAAGATGAGCCAGTTCTTCCGGCAACAACGATAGCGGTAATCAACGGGGCCAGTTCTCTGGTTACAGATATTCCAATCATATCCACGATAAAGATGTTGGCGCCAAACTTCTGCAACTGTACTGCCCCCTGATAGGCAATGACGACGCCAATAAGAAAACTGGTCAGAGTTACAATCGGTAGTGCACGAACACCGGCATCTTCAATGCTCTTGATAATAGCTGAATAACGGATTGATGACGGATGGCGTATTGACAAAACGAGGGCAACAAAGTTTTCACCAACAAAACTCAGAAAATCTGCGATATCACGCCAGAAAGCTGCGGTAGTTCTACCCAGGTGGCGAAACGGTGCCTGTATCCTGGATAGTACCCCGGGTTTTGAAACTGTATGCTCAGAAACCAGGGGGCGAAGCAGTTCGTAAAGCTCTTCAAACTCCTCACTGGCACCTGTCAGCTCGATACTGCATTGCTGTGATTTGAGTAAATCAAAATAATAAATGAAGCATATCATACCGGCAGAATCGACCAGCCCTACCCTTGAAACATCCCATTGTACCGATGACTCTCGAATATCCCTGGATAATTTTTCCAACGATTGCACTGCATCCTGAAGGGTATCAACCATCCAGTCACCCTGGCATTCAAAGAGTAAAGTGCCAGTTTTTACATCAACCTTTTGTATCTGCGCCTGCTGTGGTTCCAATTATGTAATCTACTTATTGTCAGTTGGTAAGAAACGTAAAATAGTTATAACTTGTTTAGAATACTTAAGAAACCTCTAAGTTGCGAGACTATCATTTATATTGCCAGATACTGGACATCAATAATGCCAACAATAAATTCAGAGGCTAGTTCAGCTTTATGTCATACTTATGCGATAAAACTCTTATATGATAAAACCGATACAGGGAAAAAAACATGAGCACCCTGACTCTTCGCCAGGTCGCAATCGACACTTATAAAGAAAACGTCGCCTACCTGCATCGGGATTGCAAGCTGTATCGCAGTGAGGGGTTTCAGGCCCTGAACAAAATCGAAATCCATAAACAGGGTAATGGGCAGCCGATTATTGCAGTGCTGAATGTTGTCGATGATGATTCCATTACTGCACCAGGTGAATTGGGTTTGTGTGAACAGGCCTTCAGCCAACTTGGACGTAAAGAAGGAACAGCAGTACGGATTGCCCATGCCAGAAAACCTGTCTCACTCAAGGCCGTACGCAGGAAGATTGCCGGCGATCGTCTGAATTTTGACGATTACCTGGGTATCGCTCGGGATATAGTCGGTAACCGCTATTCAAAGATAGAGATAGCCGCCTTCCTTGTTGCATGCTCTGAAACCGGTCTCGAGCGTGACGAAGTGCTGCACCTGACCAATGCCATGATCGAAACAGGTAAACGCCTTGATTGGGGAGAACCCCTGGTTGTTGACAAGCATTGCATTGGCGGCATTCCAGGTAACCGCACCACCATGCTCATCGTACCCATTGTGGCTGCACACGGCATGCTGATACCCAAGACATCCAGTCGCGCCATCACTTCACCTGCCGGTACAGCAGATACAATGGAGGTACTGGCCGAGGTGGAACTTTCACCGGATAAATTGCACGAGATCGTACGCAGTCAACGAGCCTGCCTGGCATGGGGGGGTACAGCAGGACTGGCGCCGGTAGATGATGTCCTGATATCGGTTGAGCGACCGCTATCGATGGATTCCCCTGGTCAGCTGGTTGCATCGATTCTGTCAAAAAAGCTTGCTGCGGGAGCAACCCACCTGATTATTGATATTCCGACTGGCACAACGGCCAAGATCCGCAGCCGTAATCATGCACTGGCCCTGCGCAAACTGTTCGAGTACGTTGGTGATCACCTCGGACTACACCTTGAAGTGGTGCTAACTGATGGCCGGCAACCTGTTGGCCGGGGCATCGGCCCCGTACTGGAAGCACGCGACATTATGCAGGTGCTGGAAAACGATCCGGCAGCCCCGGTAGATTTACGTGAAAAGGCACTGCAGCTGGCAGGCCGGATACTTGAGTTTGACCCTGATGTACGGGGTGGACAGGGCTATGCCGTTGCACGTGACATTCTGGACTCCGGCAGGGCACTGGCAAAGATGCAGGCCATTATTGATGCACAGGGAAAAAATACAGCTCCTCCTGCAGTCGGTCATTTACGCCATGAAGTACAGGCCAGCCGCGCTGGACGAGTGACTGCCATCGACAACCTGCAGCTGGCACATATAGCACGTCTGGCAGGAGCCCCTATGGACAAAGGCGCTGGTGTCGACCTGCACAATAAACTTGGTGACACGGTAACTGCCGGCGACTCCCTCTATTCTATCTATGCCGAGTTCCCGGCTGATTTTGACTTTGCCCGCGAAGCGGCCGAACAGGACTCCGGGTACAGCATTGGTGATGCAGAGCATGAAGAATGATCAACAGCTGCAAATAATACCCACCGGAGTAACCACATGACAGCATCCAGTAACAGAAAAGGACTGCTGCTCGGTTTTCCTGAATACAGCGCTCCTGCCCGGGACCTGGCAGCAGCTGCAGGACTGGATTATGCAGAGATCGACGTACACCACTTCCCCGATGGTGAGAGCCGATTACGCCTGCCCGACCCATTGCCGGAACACGTAGTAATATGCCGCAGCCTGAATCAGCCGAACGAGAAACTGGTAGAACTTGCTTTGGCAGCATCCACTGCTAGAGAGCTTGGTGCAGGAAAAGTTACGCTGATTGCACCTTATCTATGCTACATGCGTCAGGACAGGGCCTTCCATCCAGGGGAGGCTGTCAGCCAGCAAATCATAGGCAAGCTGCTCGCGGATTATTTTGATGGACTAATCACCGTAGACCCGCACCTGCATCGCGTGCATCGTCTGCAAGATGCGGTACCTGTCACGAAAGCAAAATCGCTCAACGCTACCGAAGCCATGGCCGTCTTTCTTGATAGCAGACTGGACAATCCAGTATTAATTGGCCCGGATGAAGAATCGGAACAATGGGTCGCGGCCATTGCACAGCGAAATCAGCTTGATTTCCATGTAGCCCGCAAAGTGCGCTTCGGCGACAGAGATGTTCAGGTGACATTGCCCGAGGCAGATTACCGGGGACGGCACATTGTTCTGGTCGATGACGTTGCAAGCACCGGACGCACCCTTGAAGCCGCGAGCAAGGATCTTATCCCCTGTCAGCCAGCCAGCATTAACGTCATGGTGACGCATGCCCTGTTTGTTGATGATGCATTGGATCGAATCAAGGATGCCGGTGTTGATCAGATCTGGAGTTGTGACAGCATTACTCACCCGACAAACACAATCAGGCTGGCTGAATATCTCGCGCAAGCATTAATTGGACTGAGATAAGGGGTCGTGAATTAAGTTAAGGGGGTCTGGCTATCCCTCTCTGGCCCTATATCTTTAACCGGTAAATTTATTAGAGGTAGTTTTCCCCTCAGGTATTTCAACTGTAAATTCATTCGCATCGGAAAAAGCACTCCTGAATGCAGGCCTTCTTGCAACTCTTAACATGTATTTTTTGAAAACTTTATCAGCACACATTTGGTAGTTTCTTGCCCACATTACATTATGAGCAATTACACAATCGGCCCCGCTAAATTCACCACCACAGATAAACTGTGCATCTTCCAGCCGTGATTTCAGCAGCGGCTCTACTTCAGTTATAAATTTTTCTCTATAGCGTGTTACAGTTCTATCGTCCCTCTCTGCGCTAGGTAGTAGATGTGTATGAACACGAATCTGCCACAGCATCATGTCCATGGTTGTTACGCCAAAGTGAAGCATTTGCAAATAGTCTATACGCTGAGGTGAGATTTCGTGTGCTGGAGGCGCAAGCTTTTTCTCTGGAAATGCATCGACTAACAGTGCCAGCATCGCGCCACTTTCTATCATACGGATTACTTCGCCATCAGCCTGAGTAAATTCTAAGGTAGGCACACAATGAAAAGGATTTTTATTCAAGTAATCTTCTTTATATTGCGCTCCTTCATACAGCGGCACGATCTCTACCTCAAACTTGTCATCTAATAGCTCATGCAGCACCCATTTCACCCGTGCACTACGAGTAGCCGGGTAATGATAAAGCTTTATTTTTTGAATTTTCATACTCACGCTTTACTTTAAAGATAAGGGGTCAACATATAATGGGTCAAGCCTATTTTACAATGTAAAGATACCTCTCTAGTGCTTTTACTTCTTTTTTCCACATTCCATGCCCTATTTCCTGCCGGATCTTGTTAATCGAAAATGATGCACTTCCTGTATGCCTGAGCTCAAACACCTGCATGATATCTTTCAAACTAAGATCGCCATATTCCTGGCAAACATACATTGCGAATGCTCTCGCAGAATTTGGGGTGCGTGGGCCTTTCGATTTTTTCGTGATTGAGTCTGCCTTCGTGCCAAATATTTTCGCAACTCGCGCTACAATCTCGCTGCTTGTCGGTCTGTCCTGAAGTGCTGCACGCAATTTGTCCAGGTCGGTTTCTTCAGATTCCTGACGAGCCATTTCTCGAAATGCCAAATCACCCAGCACCGGCAAAATATTGCCTCTACTATAAAAACTTAGAGTAACCTCATCAACACCTTGTGCTACGTATTCCTGATACCCCTGGTATTTTCTTTTCTGCCCCAGCATTTGAAAAGTTTTCTCACGCTGCAGCCAATCCGGGCACTTCGATTTATTGACATAGGCAGGATAGCTGGACCATGGATAATCCGCTAACGTATTGACCACTGGTTTCTTAGTTTCTATGGGATTACGGTGTATGTAGCGCGAAAAGCGTAATAGATAGGTATCTTCATCAACTAGAATTGACTTGAAACGCCCCCTGAAGAGAGGGCCATCAGTGCCACGCAGCCGATTATAGCGTTGCGTATAGACGCCATTCACATGTCTCATGATACGACTCAGATTTGCCCTCGGTGTTTCGATCAGCAAGTGATAGTGATTCTTCATCAGACAGTAGGCATGAATAACTGCATCAAAGCGTTTACTGGCTTCTTGCAGTGTTTCAAGAAAAACTTCGTAGTACGCATCATCATGGAAGATGGTCATGCGACCACGGCCTCGGTTCATTACATGATGAAATGCACCTTCATATTCGATTCGCTGAGGCCTGGGCATCTAAAGAGTCTATATCAGGTGTTTTACATTGTAAAATAGGCTTGACCCGAATGGCACTAAGTTAAGAGTGTTTAGCATCCAAAAATTTACTGCTTGATTATGCCTGAAATGAGATAATAAGGCATGAAAAACATGACCT
>JBLYYR010000211.1:0-14397 GCA_048550195.1 Arenicellales bacterium | reverse complement strand
GCTGCTTTTACGGAAGTTTAAGGCTTCGGAGACATGAAAAACAGCCTTCCCAAACCTGAAGAACAAAAACAGAGTTCTCTCGCGGGGGGCGCAGGGAACGCAGGGAAGTCAAAGGCTTTTTTCTTATAAATCAAAACGTTCTTTCTTTTGCTTTCCCTGCGTTCCCTGCGGGCCCTGCGAGAGGAGAGTATTTCTGCTGTTTGCCTGATGCGTGTTCGTAATCAAAGTGACAATGGAAAGTTTATGGGACAGCAGTGACCTTTCACCTGATATTTCTAACCCTTGTTGACCCTCTCGATCATTTTTTTCATTTTCTGATAATGGCTGCCTTCCCAGTAGATTTTGTTGCATATTTCGCATTGAAAGAAATCGCTGTAATACTTTTTAGTATCAGGTGACAGCCTGGCTTCTATTTGCTGTTTATTCACTGGTCGTAAATTTCCATTACAGTCCATGCAACGTGTGAACGGCTGCTGGTTATTTAATAAGTCAAAGCGTAATAGAACTTCCAGAAGCTGTTGTTGTGGTTGCCTTGAACGTACAAAGTACCCGTGTATAATTTGTTTACGCATAAGTAGTTGCCTGTCACAGGTTAGCAGTATGCGGTGCTCATCGATTGATGTTCTCGCCAGCTCCGGATCATCGTAGTCATTACGATAGAGCGTGTCGAAACCCAGCATACGTAAGTATGCCGCGAGCCGGCCCAGGTGGGTGTCAAGAACAAAGCGTGTATTGCGTAACGGTTTTGGCTGACAATGATTAAGTGGTGAAATATCCAGAGACTCAAATACCGGATAAACACTGATACGGTCACCGTCATGGACCAGGTAGTTAAAATCAACAGATTCACCATTAACGATGATTAGATCGACTTCCGTGTGCGGTACCCCGATTGATTCGATGAGGTCCTTGATGGATCTTGCCTGTTTTAACTGATGACTGACATCAATCTTACGCTGATCCTGTGGCAGGAAATCATTGAGTTCTTCGTAAAAGCGTATGTTAATCTGTGCTGACATTTAGTTAAAAAAGTTGGTCGGTACAGAGTTTATACTACACCAGATGCCATGATTCAGGTTAAGCCGGTAATAATCCAGACCAGGTATTATCTAGTTCATAATATTTGTTTTAACAGCTGCAATAAATAAAGATGCGGAGCAGGAAATGACAGGCATAAATGGTTTCGATATCAAAGATCCTACCCTGGCAGAACAGGGAAATAAACGTATTGAGTGGGCGTTAAAGGAAATGCCTGTATTGAGAGGTTTAGCGGCGCGTTTCAGTACCGACCAGCCGCTGGAGGGCGTTCGCATAAGCGGCTGCCTGCACATTACGACTGAAACTGCGAACCTTGCTCGTACCCTGAAAAGCGCTGGTGCGGATATTGTTCTCTGTGCCAGCAACCCACTCAGTACACAGGATGATGTTGCAGCGGCTCTGGTTGAACGTGATGAAATCCCGGTGTTTGCTATTCACGGTGAATCGACCGATGTTTACTACCAGCATATTAATGCTGCGCTGGATCACCAGCCACTTATCACTATGGATGATGGTGCTGACCTGGTAAGTGAAATAAACAAGACCAGGACTGATCTTGTCCGCAACATGCTTGGCGGTACCGAAGAAACCACTACCGGGGTGATTCGTCTGCGCGCCATGGCCCGGGAGAACGCGCTCATGTTCCCGATCATTGCGGTCAACGATGCGATGACCAAACACCTGTTTGATAATCGCTACGGTACTGGCCAGAGTGTTCTTGATGGCCTGATTCGCGCCACCAATATTCTGCTTGCCGGCAAGACATTTACCGTTGTTGGTTATGGCTGGTGCGGCCGAGGCATTGCCATGCGCGCTAAAGGGCATGGGGCTAAAGTGGTGATCACAGAAGTTGATCCCCTGCGCTCACTGGAAGCAAGTATGGATGGTTATACTGTTATGCCGCTACTTGAGGCGGCCAGACAATCAGATTTCATTATCACCGCTACTGGCGACAAACATGTTGTTGATCAGGTGCACATGGAAGTTATGAAAGATGGTTGCGTGATGGCAAACTCCGGTCACTTTAATGTGGAAATCAATCTCCCTGCTCTTGAAGCGATGAGTGTGAACAAACAACGTCCACGGCCTTCGGTTGACGAGTACACACTGGCCGATGGTCGCCGGCTTTGTCTGCTGTCAGAAGGGCGGCTTGTCAATCTTGCTGCGGCCGAAGGACACCCTTCTGCGGTGATGGATATGAGTTTTGCAAACCAGGTTTTGTGCACAGTTTACCTGGCAAGTCATAAACACAAGCTGGACAATGCAGTACATAATGTTCCTGCAGAAATTGATCAGGAAGTGGCGCGCCTGAAATTGAGCGCAATGAATATTCAGATTGATGAACTTACCGAAGAACAGCTTAAATACCTTTCATCGTGGGAGGAAGGAACCTGAGCAGGTTACGCATTATGAAAAATGGCATCCACATGATGATTGCCGATATCGAAAGCGAAGTTAGACACACACGAAGTATGATCGGTAAAAGTGCGCTCGACCCCAGGGTGATGAACGTGATGGCCAGCGTTCCGCGGGATGAATTTGTTCCCGATGACATGAAACATGCTGCTTTTCTTAATGGCCCATTGCCGATAGGTGATGGACAGACCATATCCCAGCCTTATATTGTGGCGTTAATGACAGACATGCTAGCCATTGAGCCGGAACACAGGGTGCTCGAGATAGGAACAGGTTCGGGCTATCAGACTGCAATTTTGTCACAGCTTTGTAAACAGGTGTATACGGTAGAATGTATCGCAGCGCTGAGTGAAAGAGCCTGTGTCCATTTTAGAAAATTGAAATACGAGAATATTGAAGCGACTATTGGCAATGGTTATGAAGGCTGGCCCGAACATGCGCCCTATGACGGAATCATTGTTACCGCAGCCGCATCACATATTCCTGAAGCTCTTATCGAACAACTTAAACCCGCTGGCAGGCTGGTTATTCCAGTTGGTGGGGCTTACACGAATCAGTCGCTCATGCTGGTTAGGAAAGATGCGCAGGGTGAAATAGATATTGACAGTGTTCTTGGTGTCGTCTTTGTTCCATTGGTAGACGAAAACTAAGTTAAGGAACCTCTGATTATAATGACAATAACCAGTTAGCAAGTGTCTGCTCGTATGCCGGCTGACTCTCAATAAAGCCGTAATTGTGATCACCCTGCATCCGTACAAAACGCTTGGGCTGATTAGCCAACTGGAAGACTTTCTCCCCCAGATGAAACGGCATGATTTCATCATCCGGGCTGTGCAGGACAAGCACAGGGTAATTCACACGCTGGATTATCTCTGCGGTATTGAAGTCATATCGAACGAACACCAGTCGTGACAAAACCGGCAAAACCGCTCTGGCAAAGTCCGGAGCTGAAGTGAAGGTTGATTCCAGTATCAGGCCACGTGCTTTAACTCCGGATGCCAGCCTGGCTGCAACAGCACCGCCCAGGGAACGACCAAAGAGCAGCACCTGGTTGGCGGCAAAGCCTTTTTCTTCGATGAGGTAACGCCAGGCCGCGTCTGCATCCTGATACAGTCCCTGTTCACCCGGCTTGCCCTTGCTTTTCCCATAGCCGCGGTAATCAATAATGAAGACATTCAATCCAAGGCGATGAAAGATTTCAACTGAATCGCGGCGGTGAGAGATATTGCCTGCATTGCCATGGAAAAAAAGCAGTACGTGCGCTGACTGCTCATGAGGGATATACCAGCCGTTCAGCGCTACATCATCCGCGGCATTGAGCATGACATCTTCATAGTCGAGACCCCAGTCCGCCGGCGTTTGATGCAGTTCGCGCACAGGATAAAAAATCATGTTCGGTTGCTGGTAATACATCCAGACATTCAGCAGGAACAGGCTGAGTACTATGATAATCACATAGCTGATCATTGTTTTTTTCACAGGTTCGTGGGCAGTAGTTAATTGGTATCGGAACCATTATATGTCATAAAGACACTGAATCACCGTTTTGCCGGATGACAAAAAAATGAGGCAGGAGTGATTTTTTCTGTAATACCAGGCAAGCCTGTGAAGAGGTTTACAGAATGGGTTATACTTTTAGTCGAGAGTTTTTTGATGTTTTAATATTCTTTCAAAACAGAGAGCGCATGAAAATCATGTAACTGCAACTATTTATAGGAAATTGGCTATGACAAAAATGATGTCTTTTACCAAATACGAACATCAAATTTTACCAAAACTACGGGACCAGCTTAATCAGGCAGAATCAGTTGAAGATGTAAAAAAATTCTTTGTTGGCTCTATCCAGGAACTTCTTGGTCTAGTGACAGATGGAAATGTTGCTGCAGCTTATGAAGATATATCTCTGTTACCCGACCAGAAACCTTATTATTCATTGGCGCCGCAATTAACAGATAACATTGCGATACAGGCATTAGCCGATAGTGACCTTAATGCAGTTTTAACGCGCCTGGCTGAGCAAGCGGCCCATCGTTATAAACACCTGGCGAAAAATAATACCAAAACAAATCTCAAGATAAAAAATCACTAAGCAGCAATCGGGGAAAAGATAGTTTTACGAATCAGGTTTCACGTAACACCTAATACGAGGTACAGGCTATCGCTGCGGGGAGGTAATGTTTAAAAAAACCATTGTTGGTATTTTTGTACTGTTCTGGCTTGTGCTGGCAATCAACCCGGTTGACCCCGGGATCTGGGCAATGGAGAACTTTATCGTCGCTATCATTTTCCCGGTAGTTCTCTGGCTAGACAGCAAATACCACTTTAGCAATGGAACCTTTCTTATCCTGGCCATCTTTGTCATTCTGCATCTGTTCGGCGCCCATTTTACCTACGAGCAAATGAACTGTTTTGAATGGGTCTCGGAATGCATTGGCTCGGACAGGGGTTACTATGACCAGTTTATTCACTTTCTTTTCGGTTTAATGGTTTTCATGCCCTTCTTTGAGGTTTTTTACCACCAGGGTTACTCAAGGAATTTAAGTTACCTAATAGCTTTTCTTTTCATCGGTGCCATCAGCGCCTGGTACGAGGTGCTCGAGTGGCTTGCCATGATTATTTTCTGCCGCGAACCGGATTGCTTACAATTTATTACTCAGAATGATGTCTGGGACACACAAAAAGATATGGCCTATGCAACCGTTGGCGCTGTTATTGCCATACTGCTACATAGATATACAAGTAAAGATGGCAGAAAAAGCACTGCTCATAAATGATCCCCGCTCAATATTTTCTATCAACCCGAGAAAGAAGAAGAGATACCCTAATACGTAACGTATTCAGAAAGTGCCTATATATGCCACGGCGAAATTGTCCGCATCGGAGCCTACTTCTTTATGCGTACGCCCTTTTGCATAGGCTATCTTGATACTTGATCTACGGCCTACAGGTAAACCGGCGCTCAATGCGTAGAGAGAATCCCTCTTCTGGTCACCCTTCGCCTCTCCATTCACACTGGATTGCCCGGCCCAGGCAGCACCGGCACTAACCGAAGCCCAGACCCCATAATGGAAGCTACGGATAACATGAGCCTGCATTGCGAATAGTGGCTCCTGTTCGCGTTTGTTGCCATTCCAGAATTCATTATTATCGGTGTAAAAAAAAGTAGATCCAGTGAGTTCAAAGGACCAGGGGCCACGGCTGTGTACAGCTCCTATCTGTGGCCTGATAATGAAACGGTTCTGACCAAGGTTAAGCAGTTTATCCTCTTTGTACTCTCCCAGCGGTAAAGTAACCGCCAGCGCGGCACCGACTACGGTATTCGTAGTGTGTGAGGTGCGGTATGCCTGGAACTCCCTGCCTTTTAATGCGGGAGCACCAAAAAAGTTTACTGACAGGCGAATGCGCGGATCACCAAAACCCTGACGCTCAACGGAAGCCGGTGTGCCATCGAGAAGACCCTGCCAGCGTGCCTGCTGATACGGTATGCGGACATCAAAACGTGCCGTCTTGCCTGACAAGTCGAAAGACCGCAGGTACGTGGCAATTGCAGTCTTGATATTGACCGAACTCTCTTCGATACGCAGCACCGGATCAAACAGTACATCACCATCTGTCCTGACATAGGCCAGGCCAAAGAAATTGCTGTCGACAGGGACATGTGTCCAGCGGCGTGGCTCAAGCTCCTGTGCAGAAGAGACATTTAGCAATGCACTCCAAACAAGCACTGCATACAGGGTCAGTCTATAAGTTTTTATCATCGATATTAAGAGACACTACCAGCTACTTTTTCGCCACGGGGGTGCGCCTCGCACAATCACTACAGGCGCAGACCTACGACTTTTTACTCAAATTCTCAAGGAAATCTATCGGTAACGGAAACACGATGGTGTTGGAACGCTCACCGGCAATTTCGGTCAGTGTCTGCAGATACCGAAGTTGCAGTGCCTCATTTTGCTGCGACAGGGTTCTGGCCGCCTCCAGCAGCTTCTCTGCGGCCTGCATTTCGCCTTCAGCATGGATCACCTTGGCACGCCGGGTACGTTCGGCTTCGGCCTGTTTGGCGATGGCGCGAATCATGCTCTCGTCAAGGTCGATGTGTTTAATTTCCACATTGCTGACTTTGATGCCCCAGGCGTCGGTCTGTTTGTCGAGGATGTTCTGGATATCGACATTGAGCTTTTCACGTTCTGCCAGCATTTCATCAAGCTCATGCTGGCCAAGCACAGAACGCAATGTAGTCTGCGCCAGCTGACTGGTGGCCATGTAAAAATTCTCCACCTGGATAATGGCCTTTTCAGGATCAATGACGCGGAAGTAGACCACTGCATTGACCTTGACCGAGACATTGTCTCGCGAGATGACATCCTGGGTTGGCACATCCATGACGACGGTACGCAGATCGACTCGCACCATCTGCTGAACCAGTGGGATGATGATTATGAAACCGGGCCCCTTGACCTTCCAGAAGCGACCAAGCATGAAAACAACGCCACGCTGGTATTCGCGCAGAATTCGGATCGCACTGGCGAGGAAAGCAATGACCAGTACCGCCACAATTATAGGTGTATAGGGGGTCATGATATTTTCTCCTTTATCTGTTTATCCTCAGGCAGCGGCTCGACAGCCAGTGTCAGGCCATCCATACCGGTAACTCTTATACGTTGATTCTTGCGAACCGGCGAAGCCGTCCTGGCCTGCCAGGATTCGCTGTGGACAAACACCATGCCGGCATTGTCAAAAGCATTCAGGGCAACACCATTGGCGCCAATCAATTGTTCGGTACCGCTGACCACCGGCTGATGCCGTGATTTGAAAACCATGCCGATCAGCAGGATGAACACCAGTGCACTGCTAATGGCAAAGGTCAGGATAACGGATATATCTATGCCAAACCCGGGTGCCTCGGTATCTATCAGGATGACTGAGCCAATGACAAATGCCACCAGGCCACCGATGCCTAGAATACCAAAGCTGGGCTGGTAGGCCTCGCCTACCATTAGCGCAATGCCTAGCAGGATAAGGGCAACACCGGCATAGTTGATCGGCAGTAACTGCAGGGCATAAAGGGCAATTATCAGGGAAATTGCCCCGACAGTGCCAGGCACAATGGAACCGGGGTTGGAAAACTCAAGGATCAGACCGTAAATACCGACCAGCATCAGTATGTAGGCGATATTGGGATTAGTAATAACGCTAAGCAGACGGCTGCGCCAGTCAGGCTTCAGCTCACGCACCAGCAGACCTTCTGTTGCGAGTGTCACCTTTTTGCCTGCCAAACTGATTTCACGGCCGTTGATCTTTTGCAGCAACTCAGCCATGTCCGCTGCGATCAAATCAATGACATTGAGCTTGAGTGCCTCGCTGGCCTGCAGACTGGCCGCTTCACGCACCGCCTTTTCGGCCCAGTCCTGATTGCGTCCGCGTAGTTCTGCCAGGCCACGTATATAGGCCGCCGCGTCATTGACTGATTTGCGTTTGGAGGTGTCCATTTTTTCCATTGGCTCAGCTGTGTCGTCTTCGTTTGCCTCTTCCGCCTTGACCGGCTTGCCTGGCTTGCCTTTGTCAGGCGATGGCAGCCCACCAATAGCGACCGGTGTGGCCGCACCCAGGTTGGTGCCCGGTGCCATCGCGGAAATATGACTGGCATAGAGGATGTAGGTGCCCGCGCTGGCAGCACGCGACCCGCTCGGTGCTACCCAACTGGCTACCGGAACAACAGAGCCGGTAATGTTCTTGATAATGCCGCGCATCGCTGTATCCAGCCCGCCCGGGGTGTCCATGCGAATGACGACAAGTTTTGCCTGATCCTGCGCTGCAGATTGCAGGGCACGCTCGATATAATCGTCGGTAGCCGGGCCGATGGCATCTTCAATGGTCAACAACAAAACATGTCCACCGGTACCGTTGGCTGATACCGTATTCAGCAGGATCCCCATTACCGCCAGCAACAGGAACACGACAGATATTTTTGCCTTCACAACCATAGATGCTCAACTCGTTGTTGAACCCTCAGCATACCACAGTGGGTAAAATCTAACGGCTAAGTTTTACGATTCAGGTTTTATGTCACTGCTGTCCATTAACTTAAACTGGCATACCTGGCACAATCCTAAATGATGGCTATCGTCAGCCAATGCTGGCTCTGGATAACACCTTATGCTGGAGCTGTTAGCGTTCACCCGGCCCCCGAAGATTAACCGTCTTCAGGTTTATGCTGAAGCTTCCATTCGGCTTGATCACCCCGACTTTTGTCCCTGCGCTGTTAATCATGGCTACGGTATTTTTTCCTAAAAGTGGTCTGCGGATGAAGTGCATTTGCCAGCCATACGTTTGTATCTGAATGTATGTTTTCAGCTGATCTGTATTGAGATGTACCATAAAGCTGGATGGGACCGCGGGTTTGCGGTTGCGCCTTTCAAGAATTCTCATAATCCCTACCTGATTATAGTGAAACTCACCCGTTTTAGTGAAGAACAGCAGTATATTCTTCTAGTTGTCGGTGTGTAAATTAACACTTTACCGAGTGTAGCAAGTTTTGGAGCCACGAGCTTTGCCCTGGGTCAGCTACTGCTAAAACTTAGTAATACTGGCACGCCCGAGACGATTCGAACGTCCGACCTCTGCCTCCGGAGGGCAGCGCTCTATCCAGCTGAGCTACGGGCGCGTGGAGGTGGTATTATGACCTCTACCCCGTGGTGGGTACAAGCAATACTGTACTGTCGTAGAAAACGGGCTGCATTAATTCATCCGGGTTTTCAGCAATCTGTATGCCGAGGTTGATTTGTTACTCAGGAAGCTAATTCGACCTTAACGCTATCAAGTCGGGGGTCTCCTTCACCAGCTTCAACAACTACGCAACCGCGGCCAGCATTTTTAGCGCTGCATAATGCTTTGTCTGCACGCACCAGACTTTCTTATGTACATGTCTGTTTTTTTTACTTCTTTGTTTTGCCTCTTGTCGCAGGCCCAATTGTTGAGTTACCTGCTTTAAGGAACCTTAAAGCCATACTCTAATCAAGCTTACGAAACTCTTTTGGTGATTCCCCTGTCCATCGTTTGAAAGCCCGTGAAAAGGAACTCATCTCGGAGAAACCGAGCATGAAAGAGATTTCTGTCAGGGTTAGTTGTCGGTCATGGATGTATTTCAGAGCAAGGTCTTCCCTAACTTCTGTCAATATTGTCTTAAAGGTTGTTCCCCGCTCATTTAATTTTCGCTGCAATGTGCGTTTACTTGTGTAAACGGCTTCTGAGATGGTGTCA
The DNA here is from genome assembly GCA_048550195.1 of Arenicellales bacterium. GTDB lineage: Bacteria > Pseudomonadota > Gammaproteobacteria > BMS3Bbin11 > BMS3Bbin11 > BMS3Bbin11. The sequence goes on along the minus strand of JBLYYR010000211.1, from coordinate 4,683 downwards.
TCGGTTACATTACCAGAAGGTAATTGATCAATAATTGCCGCCTTAACCTGCTGAATAATATCGTCTTTATCCATTTTTGCCAGGTATTTTATCATCACCTGATCATTGATCTGGGCAAGTTGGGGGTTGGAACTGGTGAGTTGCTTGTTGACAACATCTAGTGGCAGGATGATCTGGTTATATTTGGCACCGAACTCGACAGGACACCGAAAAAAACTGAAATAATCTCCACTGCAGGAAGTTGATTCAGCATGCTTAAAACTAACCGAGACGGGATTCAAATCCTGGCCATAGTTGGCACGGCACATTCTTAACAAAATAGCCGATGTGGAATCAGCCTGGTAGAATTGTGGAGATTCTCTGTCTTCTGAAGAGATCGTGATAACCAGCTCGTCAGCATTTTCTTCCAGATTTATGGATATAGCGTCATTGATAATACGAACATAACGCGAGAGACGATTAAGTGCTGTGTATAGAGTCGAGCTGGCCAACCACGCATATCCCAGTGATGCCAGATGTGAAGGATGCCACAGGCAGGCCAGCTTCAGGCCCATACACGGGTCGCCAACTACTACATAGATTTCGTGGTAAATATTATCAATAGCCGAAAGGCTGAATCTAGCGTGAGGATCGTTTATCAACCTTGGATCGACCCGGGCTTTTCGAAAAAATGGCTCGGGATCCAGGTCGTAACTTTCGATTACTTTCCACAACAAGCCCGCAGCAGAGGCAAGAGTTGTTTGAGTTTTTATTGTCATTTTTTTAAATAAACCATATATCTTCTGTATGCTGAAACAATACATCATTCATAATTATATTGACAGATTCTGTTTCATGTCATACGCAGCGCCGATAAATGGCTGAGCCGTACTGAACGGTTTATACTATTGCTAATCGCCATCTTGCCCCATATCATTGTGGCTATTTTTTTTTGCAATTTAAGCCACATAGATGAGTAAATGAGAACGACTTCGCTAAGGACCAGTTATGAAATTTAAGGATTACTATGAAATCATGGGCATCGAACGTGATGCCTCTCAGGGTGACATAAAAAGGGCCTACCGCAAACTGGCTCGAAAATATCACCCTGATGTCAGTAAAGAGTCTGATGCAGAAGATCGTTTCAAGGAAGTTGGTGAAGCCTACGAAGTATTAAAAGACCCTGAAAAACGCACGGCCTACGATCAACTAGGATCGAACTGGCAGCAGGGTCAGGACTTCCAGCCGCCACCCGGATGGCAGGATGGGTTTGAATTCAGCGGTGGCGGTTACACACAAGCCGATTCAGCACATTTTAGTGATTTTTTTGAGGATCTGTTCGGACGAGCCGGTGGTGCAGGATTTCAGCAGGGCCCGCAACCTGGCTTTCAATTAAAAGGTGAGGATCACCACGCAAAAGTCGGCGTATCACTGGAAGATGCCTACCACGGCGCCGAACGCGCTATCACACTGAAAATGCCCGAAGTCGATGCCTCTGGCCATCTCACCACGCGTGATCGCAAGCTTAATGTAAAAATCCCGAAGGGTGTTATACAAGGACAAAGGATTCGTCTGCGTGGTCAGGGGGGAGCCGGTACCGGCGATGCACCGGCCGGTGATCTTTATCTGGAAATAGATTTGTTACCTCACTCTATTTATACGGTAGATGGGCGTGATGTATATGTAGACTTGCCAATTTCTCCATGGGAGGCGGCTCTGGGTGACAAGGTTTCCATCCCGACACTGGGAGGCAAAGTTGAAATGAAAATACCTGCGGGGTCACAGAGTGGCAACAAGCTGCGTTTGAAAGGACGCGGCCTGCCCGGTAAACAAAAAGGTGATCAGTTTGTGGTACTCAAAATTGAAACGCCCGTAGCGAAAACTGATGAACAGAAAAAACTGTATCAGCGCATGCAGGAAGAAATGAACTTTAATCCGCGCAGTCGGTTGGGAGTATAAAAATGTCCAAGCATTCCATGCAAATTGAAATTATTGACGAATATTTTGAATTCACCCTCGCCGACCTCTGTCGGTGTTGCACAGTACAGGCAGAAACCATTATCGACATGGTAGAAGAAGGCATGCTGACGCCTAGCGGCCATGCACCTTCTGACTGGCGCTTCACTGGCACCGCCCAGCGACAGGTAGAGATTACACTGCATCTGCAAAGAGACTTACGTGTAAATCTGCCGGGTGCAGCACTTGCGCTGGAGTTGATGGAAGAGATTGAACGTCTGAGGAGCCAGATACAGATAAAAAGATGACAGGTTTTTACGTTTTACGTTTTACGTATTACATATTACGTAAAACCATTGCTGTCCCACAAAGTAATATCAATCGATGAGTAAGTGTTGATAGTGCTGCTTTTACGGAAGTTTTAGGCTTCGGAGACATGAAAAACAGCCTTCCCAAACCTGAAGAACAAAAAAAGAGTTCTCTCGCGGCGGCGCAGGGACGGGAAAAGAAAGTATTAGGTTTTATGGGTTAGGTTTTACGTAACACCTAAATCGTAAATCTTAAAACGTCTATTTAAATGCGTTCTCTGCGGGCCCTGCGAGAGGAGAGTACTTCTGCTGTTTGCCTGATGCAGGTTCAGAATAGAAGTGACAATGGAAAGTTTATGCGACAGCAGTGACGTAATACCTAATACGTAAATCGTAAAACTTCTTTTTAAAGCATCCCTTCAGTACAACACCCCGTTTAGCTGGTTGTATCCCTGCACCAGCACTGTGCACCCCCACCGTTCATGCGCCCTGAATTTGTGCTACAACTTCTTTTTTCATTATATTTTCACCCACAATTACAACATAAGCTACTGTATTAAATCATATTATAAATGTTGGCATGCATCATGCATTTAGTCTTGTAACTTTGATGCAACACTGCGTCTTATCGTTACAACAGGCATCAAATTGTCAATATTAATTTTTTTTATAACGGAGCTTAAATGATGAAAACAGCAATTAAACCCATTGCACTTGCGACTGCAGTTTCTATAGCCAGCATGGCCGGCGTGATCTCTACCGCACAGGCTGCAGATGGAGACACCATAGAAACCAAACAACCTCTGATAAAAGGTCTTAGTGGCAACATCGGTGTTGTTTCTCAGTACATTTTCCGTGGTTTTGTTGAAAATGATAACCCATCAGTACAGGGTGGATTTGACTGGGCTGCCGATAACGGTATTTATGTCGGTTACTGGGGTTCAAACATAGGATACGGTGATGACGACCGTAATGGTGTAGAGAATGACTTCTACGCTGGCTGGGGCGGCGGTGATAAGGTCACATGGGACATTGGATTACTCTATTACGCCTACCTGAATGTTTCTGACGCCAATGTACCTGAACTGTATGGTTCCATCGGTTTTGGTCCAGTAACTCTAGGTACTACATACGCTTTGGACGATGCTGTCTGGATCAACAAAGGTGACATGTACTGGACACTCGCGGCAGAAGGTGAAGTAGTAGGTGGTTTCAACCTGGGAGCCAAGGCTGCCTGGTATTACTATGGGGATGAGGGTGAGTTCCTCACTGACCAAACTAGAAGCAGTGCCTTCAACAGCCTTGACCTTTCTGTTTCACATGCCCTCGGCGCTAGTGGTGCAGACATGGGGCTGCACTATATTTTTGGTGGAAAAACTCGTTTTGATAATGAGCTGGATGACAACATTGTTCTTTCACTGTCTTTCGGATTTTAGTTCTGGATTTAACACTGAAACAGGTAAATATTATGCGTCAGTTTATGAATCATAAAGCACAAATAATTACACTTTGTGCTTTAGCAAGCGTCTCTACTAGCGGATTTATAATTAGTTTATTTAGCAGGCTTTCATAACCGGAAGTAATAATAATTACTCAACAAGGGGTGCCACACTGGCACCCCTTTTTTATGCCATAGATTTGAATTAAATGTACCTCACGAGCCCGCTTTAAATCATCTAATCAAATGTTAGAGGCATGCCAGGAATTCATGCCTGTCTTGATTTATTACTATTTAATGCTATACTAATACTGTTAAATTACATGACATATTTTATTGCGATCTGTCAGCCATGAAACCATCAAATCAGGAAAATTCAGCATGATCACCAGAACTGTAGTAAATGCTGCTGTTGCTGCTCTGGCAGCAAGCGTAATGATGAGCCTCACAGCCAATGCCGATGACACAGAGATTCTTGAACGAGTAAAACCCGCTGGAAATCTGATCATTCTTGAGACTACTGAAACAGCTATAGCTGCTGGCACTGCAGCGAACACAGAACCTGCTGTAGCCACATCAGCATCGGAAACAGCTGATGCGAGAAAAGCTACATACACGACAGCTTGTTTCGCCTGCCATGGAACTGGTGCAGCAGGTGCGCCGGTAGTCGGCAACAAAGATGCCTGGGCCATGCGTGTCGGCCAGGGTAAAGAAGCCCTCTACTCACATGCAATCAAGGGATTCAAGGCCATGCCTCCTAAAGGTGGCGCCACCACACTTAGCGATGATGTTGTAAAAGCCGTGGTTGATTATATGGTTGAGCAATCAAGCTAGACGAAGTTTAGCCCTGACAAAAAAAGCCGGTGGAATCACCGGTTTTTTTTGGTCAGGAAAAGTCTGATGTCTGATGTCTGATGTCTGATGTCTGATGTCTGATGTCTGATTTATGATGTCTGATGTCTGATGTCTGATGTCTGATGTCTGATGTCTGATGTCTGATGT
>JBLYYR010000210.1:0-2941 GCA_048550195.1 Arenicellales bacterium | reverse complement strand
TAGTCTGCTTGATGCTGCAAAAACCGGCTTTGTGCTGATCCAGGAAAAACTGCCCGGTTCATCGGTGCGACCAAAACCAGGCCTTTCGCTCAGCGAACCTGAACTGTTACTAAAACCGGATGAGCGCAGCATTGCCGAGGCAGGCTGGGACCGGCAAATTATCGCCAACATTACCCGTGCCTTTGGCGATGGCCTGTATCTCGGTGATTATTTCGATGGTGACAAGCGACTGGAGCTGATTCTTCGCTCATCACCCTGGGAGACACCGGAACAATTGCAGGCCATGCCAGTGGCCACACCCGATAATGGTGTGCAGACTCTGGGCGAACTGACCCACATTGTACGTACGGCTGGCCCCGATTTAATCCGTCGTATCGACCGCCGCCGCACTATCACACTGCAGGTAAAACCACCCGACAATATGTCACTGGAAGATACACTGAATATCTTGCGTTCAGAGGTCGGGCCTGAACTGGAGCAGTTGCTGCCGGCCGATGGCAGCATCCAGTACGCGGGGGCAGCCGAGAAGCTGGAAGAGGCCCTGGCCAGTATGAGTGGCAGCTTTCTGCTGGCCATTGTCATTCTCTATCTATTAATGAGCGCCCTGTTTCGCTCCTTTACCGATAGTTTGCTGGTGCTGGTCGCCATTCCACTGGCTATCGTTGGCTCTGTTTTAACGCTGAACCTGACCAATACTCTGCTGGCGGTGGTGCCGCCCCTGTTTGGCAAATTACCGCAGTCGCAACCGATGGATCTATTGACCATGATCGGCTTCATTATCCTGCTGGGCCTGGTAGTCAACAACGCAATCCTGCTGGTGCACCAGACCCGTATCGCAGAACGGGAGGGCCAGAACAGGCGCGATGCCGTCGCCCAGGCTATCCATCGCCGCCTGCGCCCGATCCTGATGAGCACACTGACCAGCATCGGCGGTATGCTGCCATTGTTGTTGATGCCGGGTGCGGGGACTGAACTTTATCGCGGCATGGCCGCAGTGATTGTCGGCGGCATGAGTGTGTCGACGGTGTTTACATTGATCCTGCTGCCTGCATTGTTGAGGATAGGGGAAGAGCAGATTAGGGATTAAGGATTAAGGATTAAGTATTACGATTTACGATTTACGATTTACGTAATACTTAAAACGTAATGCGTAAAACTTTTAAAACGTCTGATATCATATAGACTCACAATTCACGAAATAATTGCCAATGCAACAATACCTGGATCTAATGCGCCATGTGCGTGATAACGGCCTGCAGCGAACTGATCGTACGGGTACCGGCACCCTTTCCCTGTTCGGCTACCAGATGCGTTTTCATCTGGCTGATGGCTTCCCTGTCGTCACGACAAAAAAACTGCACCTGCGGTCTATCATTCATGAGCTGCTGTGGTTTTTGAAGGGTGATACCAATATCGGTTATCTGAAAGAGAATGGTGTGCGGATCTGGGATGAATGGGCTGATGAGAACGGTGATCTTGGGCCGGTATATGGTTCGCAGTGGCGCTCATGGCCGACATCTGATGGACAGAAAATAGATCAGATCAGCAATGTGATTGATATGATCCGCAAAACACCGGATTCACGTCGTCTGATCGTCAGTGCATGGAACCCGGCCGAAGTCGACAACATGGCCCTGCCACCCTGTCACAGTTTGTTTCAGTTTTATGTCTCTGATGGCAAACTGTCATGCCAGCTGTATCAACGCAGTGCTGATATATTATTAGGTGTACCGTTTAACATTGCCTCATATGCTCTATTAACGATGATGATCGCACAGGTCTGTGACCTTGAAGCCGGCGATTTTGTGCATACCTTTGGTGATGCCCACCTGTATTTGAATCATCTGGATCAGGTCAATTTACAGTTGTCACGCGAGCCTTACCCGCTGCCGACCATGACATTAAACAAAGACATAAAATCGGTATTTGATTTCACCTTTGATGATATTACACTTAACGACTACCAGTCACATCCTGCGATCAAGGCACCGATTGCGGTTTAGAACCAAATACTCAAAGCGCTTTAACTTTCAACTTTCAACTCTCAACAAAATTTATGCGTATTTCAATAATTGTAGCAATGGATGAAGGCCGGGTTATCGGCGCTGAGGGCGGCATGCCCTGGCATCTGCCAGCTGACCTGAAGTTTTTTAAATCTGTCACGATGGGCAAGCCTATTATCATGGGACGCAGTACCTATGAATCCATAGGCAAACCTTTACCGGGCAGAACGAATATAGTGATCACGCGAAATAACGGTTTAAAACTTGATGGCTGCCGGTTGGCACATTCAGTCGATGAAGCACTGGCCATTGCAAAAGAAGAGTCCGCTGAAGAAGTTATGATCATCGGTGGCGGCAAGATTTATGAGCAAACTCTGGAACGTGTTGACCGTCTCTATTTGACCCAGATTGCTGTGCACATGGTGGGCGATACGTATTTTCCAGTGATCAAACCTGATGAATGGCAGGAAGTCTCACGGCTCCAGCATGCTGCTGATGGGGATAGTCCGTTTGATCTGGAATTTGTTGTTTTGGACAGAAAAAAACAGGTTGAAGGGGAAAGGTTGAAGGGGAAAGGTTGAAGGGGAACATTGTAGGAATGCCGCTCGGCGCGATTGGGTAAGTAGTGTTGCGTATTTGAATGTATACCTGGATACCGAAGCCCCCAAAAAAATGTCCCTGGTCTTTGGTTTTGATTTTTTCCTAATACATAAAACCATTGCTGTCCCACCAAGAAACATCAATCGATGAGTAAGTGTTTATAGTGCTGCTTTTACGGAAGCTTAGGGCTTCGGAGACATGAAATACAGCCTTCCCAAACCCGAAGAACAAAAAGAGTTCTCTCGCGGAGGGGGAAAAGAAAGTATTACGTTTTACGGGTTAGGTTTTACGTAACACCTAAATCGTAAATCTTAAAACGTCTATTCAAATGGTTTCCC
>JBLYYR010000209.1:0-5034 GCA_048550195.1 Arenicellales bacterium | reverse complement strand
TAATCCTTAATCCTTAATCCTTAATCCTTAATCCTTAATCCTTAATCCTTAATCCTTAATCCTTAATCCGCCTTGTCCTAAGCCAAAGGCAGCCTGATCTCGAAGACCACCCCGTTACCCGCTTCATTATTTCTTGCGCCTACTGTCCCGCCATGAGCAGTGGCTATCAATCGTACGATGTGCAGGCCCATGCCCAGGTGAGAGCGTGATTCTCCTGTTCGACGTAGCGAAATCATAGGATCGAAGAGCCGTTCTTCCATACCCTCTGGAAAAGTTTTGCCGATATTCATGATTTTGATAATTGCCTGCTGGTGCCAGACACTGAGTGAAAAAGATACCGGTTGGCCTGGCACACAAAAATCCATTGCATTGTCCAGCAGTTTGTCCATCATTTGTGCAATATGATCTGGGCTGCCTTCGAGGATAACCTGATGTTCGGGCAGTTGGGTGGTGAAGCCCTGTTTGAACTCCGGGTGGCTTTCCTGATAGCCCTCCATGAACATGGCTAGCATTTTATTCAGATTAAACTTTTCGTGGTGTTCGGTTTCAAGCGCCTCTTCCAGATTGCCGGCTTCAGTCAGGCTGGCCAGTAATGAGCCCAGCCTGTTTACCCCGTTCCGGGCACGTGACATATACCTGCTTTTTGCAATGTCAGGATGCAGGGTTCCGAGGTTCTCCAGTGATGAATTGACTACGTTGAGAGGGTTGTTCAGCTCATGGGCAAGGGTGTCCGGCATGCGTTCCAGATACCGGGTGTAATGTGCCAGTCGTGTCAGCATATCCGAAATACTACGAGACAGGTCACCGATTTCATCACCTGCTTTTGTCTCGGGTATTTCATGCTCCACTCGCAACCGCCCCTCAGGATTGATGGCATGGCCGCTGGCTTTGCTGAGGCGTCTAATGCGCCGGGTCAGTCGCCATGCGAAGGTCATCAGGGCGGCACCAACCAGCGCAAAGACGATTACCGTTACAGCAATCAGATTCTGCAGTAGCTGGTTTTGCAGTGCGACGACGTTATTGCTGCTACGCTCGACGATCACAGCTCCCATGATTTTGTCATTATTGAAAATAGGGTGCGCCGCCATCAGCAATTCAGCCTGCTGGTCAATACTGGCACGCCTGTCCGTTGCTGGCCTTCCTTCCAGTACCTGATAGATGACAGCCTCATTCCGTTTGCGTGTGTCATCGGGAAGGTCTTTAAACTCAACTACAGGTGGATTCAGTATAATTCTGAATACCGGGTTAAGAAATTTATTCATCCAGTTTTGCAATGACTTCATGTTGGAGCCACTGAGTTTGCTCATCATATCTTCTGAAGTTGAAAGGTCACCGACAAGTGCCCGAACATATTTATTCTGGTCAATGATCCAGATTCGTGTGCCGGGTTTATCCAGGCCATGGAGAATCCTGTCTATCTCCGGGGATGGAATCGGCACTCTGCCAAGTTCGGTGGTGTTTTTGGCAGCAGAAGTGCCAAGTACACTTTTCAGTTTCCGTTCTTTCGTATCATCGACGTCGGCAATAGCAATGGCCAGACGAGCATCACCGGACACCATGTCACGTGGAATTCTAAGTTCTATAGCATAACCGCTGTCCAGCTGTTGAAAATAGCCGACGATACTGTATACGGGGTCACCAGTAAGCGGGTAATGCCATTCTTTATCCATAGCATAAACGCCCATGCGGCCTGGTTTCGCTGCCACTACAGCATATCGGGTCATTTGGTCCTGTTCATCGCGTAAATAGATCCGCAGATGATCGCTGTTATCCAGCCGCCGGTAGCTGGTGTCACGAAAAGTGACCGTGTCATCCTGCACAATGAAGAGGGCGTACAGATAGCGGCCCCAGCTGCCGAGTACATGATTAAATGATAAGTCGCGTTCATTGCTGTCAGGCTTCTTTAATAGCCTGGGAACAGAATAGTGGCCGGCATTTTTAGCCAGCACCCCCCAGTCATCAAGCTTGCCATCCATTGTTAAGGGATGGTCCAGCCGCATTACCTGAAGATCACCAATTTCGCTGTCGATGGCTGGGCCACTTTTCTCTGGCGAAAACAGATCCGGTCGGTCGTGTAGTACGGTGGCGATGGCACCGGCTGTCAGCAGCAGGGCTTCTTCCTGGCCCTGTAGAGCAAATGTCTTCATTTCTCTGACATACTGGTAGCCCATCCAGGGAATCAACAGCAGAGTCAGGATGACCAGCAGTAGTTTGTAGCGGATACTTACTCGAATCATGGTGGGAATCTCTTAGCTCTTCCAGCGATAGCCCACTCCAAAAACGGTCTGAATGGAGTCGAAATTGTGATCAATTTCCTTGAACTTGTTGCGAATTCTCCTGATATAGCCATTGATGGTATTTCGCTCAACCATGCTTTGCCGGGTAACCTGCATCATGTGATCATAGGTACGTACATGGCCGGGATGCCGCGACATCGATTCGACCAGCCAGTATTCTGTCAGTGTCAGATTTAATGGTTGACCTTTCCAGGAGATGGACATGCTTTGCTGGTCAACCATCAAATCACCCAGTCGATAAACCTTGTCTTCTGTGACTGTGCGTGCACTCAGGGTATCCACAATACGGAACAATGAGGACACGCGTACAGCCAGATACTGCAGGTTTACCGGCTTGGTGAGGTAATCCCAGGCATCCAGACGCAGGCCTGAAACTGTGTCAATATCATTGTCGCGAGCAGTCAGGAAAATTATAGGCAGGTTTCTGGACATACTTCGCAGTTCCCTGCACAGATCGAATCCTCCATCCGGCTCGTCTTCCAGCATAATATCCAGTATTGCCAGATCCGGCAGTTCGTTCTTAAAGCCTTTCAGGGCTTCAGGCCGGTTCGGGTAGGTGGTTACGTCAAAGCCATGCATTGTCATGGCATCAGCATAGTTCTCGCGCTGATCAGGGTCGTCCTCGACGATGGCAATTTTTCTACTCATAAAGACAGGCACTCCTTAGATTTCGCGCGCAACAGTATAGCAGTAAGCTGGCGAAGTCAGCGTCTTGTGAAAAAACCATTTTTTCACCATAAATACACATTATATTGCCATTCCTTCGGGATTATGTCGCCAGTCCGATCTGTTCCACTATACATAACGAAACGTACGGGCTTTCAGATTACCGAAGTCCTCCAGTACAGTAACAGAACAAATTACAGGAGCGAAAATTATGGCGATAAACATCTTTATACCGCTCACAGATGAAATTCTTTATGGGCATCCCGAATTACTGAGCAACGGACTGGTTCCCTACCGTACAGACGTACCCTGTCTTCACTGGCTGAAAGAAGCTGAAGTGGAAATAGAATATGAAGATGGTCACCGGGAGTATGTTAATGCGCCACTAAGGGAGTCATTGACCGAGCACGCCGCCTAGCCTCGGAATACATTCTGATCTCTCGTTATCAGGGAAAAGCACAGCAATCTCATAAACATTTATTCAGGCCCCGAAGATTACCTCGTTACATGTTTCTCTCAAATAATGAGTAAATCAGAGTTACCCTGGAAATAATTTCTTCTTTATTCCTCTCTTCCCTTATTGACGCCTTGCCTTTTGGCAGGCGTCTTTTCTTGTCAATTACCGGGTAGCACAGTAAGATTGCCTGCAAATTTTTATATTGCGGACAACAAACATGATTTACGGTAGCCTTGTTGCCCTCGTCACGCCTATGGATGAGGACGGCAATGTTGATCAGGCAGCTCTTGAGCGCCTGGTTGAATTCCACATAGACAACCACACCGATGCTATAGTTGCTGTAGGCACTACTGGGGAATCGGCTACTCTGGATGTTGAAGAGCACACTGAAGTGGTCAGGCAGGTGGTCAAGCTTGCTAAAGGTCGAATTCCGATTATTGCAGGAACCGGTGCGAACTCTACCCGGGAGGCCATCACACTGACGGCCAGCTCAGCTGAACTGGGTGTTGCTGCCTGCCTGCTGGTGACGCCCTATTACAATAAACCTGGCCAGGAAGGCCTCTATCAGCATTACAAAGCTGTTGCAGAAGCTGTTGATATCCCGCAAATCCTTTATAATGTTCCCGGGCGCACGGCTTGCGACATGTCTGATGATACAAGCATGAGACTGGCTGAAATACCTAATATTATTGGTCTCAAGGACGCAACAGGTGATCTGGATCGTGCAGCATGGCTGATAAAACATCGGCCGGACGGGTTTGCCCTGTATTCCGGGGATGATGCTACAGCGATGGAATTTGTCCTGGCCGGTGGTGACGGGGTGATTTCAGTAACGGCAAATATTATGCCGGCCGCTATGCATGAAATGATAATGTTTGCGCGACAGGGTGACCGTCAGCACGCTGAATCTGTCAATCAGCCGCTTACCGGACTACATCGGGATTTGTTTGTTGAAGCTAACCCGATACCGGTTAAATGGGCGGTGCAGCAACTGGGGTTGATTGGAGAGGGCATACGTCTGCCTCTGACCGCGCTGTCCAGTGAAAACCATCAGTGTGTCAGGGATGCCATGGTAAAAGCCGGTGCGGATTAAAACCATGCAGATACTTGTTTCGCATGGATGGATTATTCGTAATTGATCCGCATATATATTTTGAATTTATAATAATGGCAAACCAACGCAATGAAAAAATCTCTTACTAAAATCTTTTTACTTGCTCTGATCGTTGTATTTGCGAGCGGTTGCAGCTGGTCAAAAAAGGATAAGGAACCGAAACAGAAACCCCTGACGGATTATCGTGAAAGCAGAGAACGTTCGGCACTGGAAATACCTCCAGACCTTAGTTCCGATGCCTCTGACAAAAGCCTCAGCGTCCCGGCCTATAAGCAAAAACCTGCCACGGCTGCCAGTGCACAGAAAGCATCACCTGCAGCGGAAAAACAGAATGCCCTGGAAGTTAGTGAGGCGACAGAGCCTGTTGCTAAATCCGTATCCTCGGAAGAGGATAATGGCGTAGAGATGTACATCGAACGCGCGGGTTCCCAGCGCTGGCTGGTGGTACACCAGTCTTATTCTGAGACATGGTCGGATGCACGGGATTATCTTCTGTCCTC
>JBLYYR010000208.1:0-6383 GCA_048550195.1 Arenicellales bacterium | reverse complement strand
TCTTGGTAAGTGCTTCCTGGCTACATCCTTTGGAGACATGCGCAAAATTCCAGGACTTGGCCCAGTCGTGATCGAGCGGCCCGACCCGGTCATGATGACCCACTACTGCAGCGCCCTCACCGCTCTTGGTCCAGCTGCCGCATGTCATGTCGGCAAAGAACTGCGGACCGAAGGCGGTGCCATCCACGCGCGAGCCGGTTAGGATGTCGTGCGTATTGGGCTTCTCCGTACGTCCGTTGACCATGTTGCCGCTCTCATCGAGCGCAGTGTCCTTGTTCAGATTGTTGTTCGATGAGTGCAGGTCATCGACGCTCTTGGCGATCATGACGCCCTTCGCGTTAAACCAGGGTCCAGCGCCAATGCGGTCACGCGCGTTTACGACGCTCTGGTCCTTGAAGTCGTTGCCCTGGGTGCTGAGGTAGGCGCGCCAGGTCCGATTACCGGCACCCACGGATTCCGCGAGTTTCTGGCAGTGTGCATCTGCTCCGGTCAGGCCGCCGAGATTTGCACCGTTGCCAGAGCCGGCACTGGTCACAAAGAAAGACATATTGCCGAGCTCGCCGGCCCCAGCTGACGCAACCGGCAGCAATGACCCCGCAACAATCGATAGCATGAAAAATACTTGAATCTTCATATTAATCTCCTGGAGTATCAGTTGGTTGAGTATCCCCTGGCATAGCCGGGGGCTTTAGTATAGGCAATTTTGCGATAGCTTCATAACACATAACAAGGTTGTAGAAAAACCCAGTTCCAATCGTGATCTGTATGACCGTCCGATTAATCAGGCCAAACCTGGCTACCATCTTGAAAGGGAATATCTGCAAATGGAGTTTTTTTATTACGAGGCTGCTTTTTACGGCTTGCTGTCGAGCTTTTTGGTTTTATACTGGCTTTGGGTGAAGCCTTGGTCGTAGTCTTTTTTGTCACAGACTTTACAGCTGCAGTGGCGGGGCCTTTTTTGGTCTTGCGGATCGAATCGATCAGTTTCTTACCGGTTTTATCTAAATTACTCATGGTTTAATACCTCGGCTAATAAACTATTAATTTCTTCTGCGGCAATAGAGCCCGGACGTCCCATCTGGGTCACACTTCTTCCTTCCAGCACACTCGCCCGGTAAACCACTCGACGATGTAATGCGGTCTCTGCCGCTGGAATATTTAACTCAGTGATGGCATCGCCAGCAAGACGTGAAAGTTTAGTTCTGGGCTCAAGTTGGTTGATGACCAGTAAGGCACGCAGGCCTGAATTGGTTATTTGTGCTTTTTCTATCTCTTCGCCAACGGCAAGCGTAGCCCAAAGATCCAGTGGTGAGGGCAAGACGGGAATGACCGCAATATCACAATGCCGCAATGCGGCCTGAGATTGCGCTGAATGTAGCTGAGGTGGACAATCGATCAATACATGATCGACCTCATTACGACGTTGACTGAGTGTTTTACCGATATTTCCGGTCGCGTCAATCACAGTTGGCATGTTGTCATTTTCGATCATCGCTGACCAGTGCAATGCAGAACCTTGCGGGTCTGCATCCAGCAGGTAGATAGGAGATTTTTGATGCAACAGGGTAGCAAGGTTTATCGCCAGTGTCGTTTTACCAGTTCCGCCTTTGTTTCCAATTAAAGCAATAACACTCATTTTTAGTACGACCTTACTGCCATATACAATACGGTAAGTGTCATACAAATCATAGAAGCGTATTTAGTAATCATGTTCGTTTCCCCTGGTTTCTTCATCGGTTCATCATGATGTAGCAACCAAGTATCTCATACAGAAACTAAATCGGGTAGCGTTTTAGATTGTAGTGGCCGAGCATAAGAGAAATCGACTTTGCAGGAGATAATATAACTTCGCCAGTGCTCAAAAATTTAAATTACAGAATAACAGAACACATATAAAACACATTAATATCACACATAAGATGATATAGGACATCCATTTTTTTATGAGAGCAATCCAGCCTTGTTACTTGTTGTATTCCTGTGCTGTACGCCCTGCAATCAGTTGACTTGGTCCGCCCCCTTTTTTCCCCGTTACTTTATATTTACCAAAACTTCCACCAGCACTTTGCTCTTTTGAAACCCAAAAGAGGAATGTTTTCAGGTTCTATATGTGACGAATCCACAAAGCCCTCAAGTACATAGCCGAAGAATTCATTTAACGCTGCCTCACCTAGTTCCAATGGGTGAAACTGAAATGGGTAAGCATCTTCCTCTTCTTCGGGATCAATTGCTGGATGTTCACCATTCCAGTATGAGGCCTCAAAAGGAAGTTTCTCACCAATATCCTCCAAAATACCACTGTCAGGAGACAGGCTTAAGGATCGTTCTAGCTTTCCATTTTCCCATACAGCAAGTGCAAACCAGTCTACTACACTATGCATTGCATGTAGTTGGATGGTATTTCCATATTTTTTGTTTTGAAATCTCTCATGTAATTTTGAAGGGTAATCAATACCAAATTCCTTAGCAGAAATTACATATACGCCAGAAAAATAACCAGCATAAATTATGTCATCTGGAGGGCATGTATAGGACAGATTACCATCATCTATCGCAGTCAGTTTTTCTTGTGGAAATAGCTCATGGACAAATTCTGCTGTTTTATCAGGATCAAGCTCAGAATTATTTTTAAGTAATGCCGCTGCATTTCCATTGGAATAAACAAGCATCCAAGTCTTAGCACCGATAATTCTCTCCTTTCAAAATTGTTGTTACCCACGAATAGTAGACACATTTAGTTGATAAATTTCATTTCGTACTCATGTGGACTGATGTTATCAATCTCTGAATGCCTTCTTTCTTGGTTGTAGAATATTTCGATGTACTCAAATATACCAGATTCTGCTTCTTCGATAGTTCTATAATTTTCAGCGTAAATGAGCTCGACTTTAAAGCGACCAAAAAAGGATTCCATTACAGCATTATCCCAGCAGTTAGCTATCCTGCTCATACTGTACACCAGCCCGTAATCTTTAACAGCTTGTTGATACTCATGCCCACGGTACTGAACTCCCCGATCTGAATGAATCAGCGACAACTAATAGGCACCCATATATATTACTAGCTGATGATCATTTTTGTTCGGTTGTTGTCAACCTAATGAAATCGTTGGGGATTGTCAATATTTTAGTGGGTGTCCTATATACCCCTTTTTCTTTCTTACTCACCCTACACAGAAACTATGCTCGCATCGAGCTGCGGGCACTTATTGAACTCGGCTAACCTTTGTAGCTCGTCTCTTAGCGCAGGAAAAAACTGATCCCGGTCGAGTGTACCATCCTCCAGATTCAGGCTTAAAATTTCAAAACGCTGCTCAGCTCGATGCGCCTTACAGTCGATTCGACCGACGAACTTGTCGCCATACAAGATTGGTAGACAAAAGTAGCCGAATACGCGCTTAGACGCGGCAACATAACATTCAATCCTGTAATCAAATTCGAACAATGAACTCAAACGATCTCGGTGGATCACCACATTGTCGAATGGGGACAACACCTTCAGTACACCTTCAATTGTCGGTGTTTGTTCGAGTGCATTGATATCCACGTAGATGGTTGGCTCATCTGCGCTACCAAGTGCTTTCACCACTCCAGCTTCGATACGTTCTTCGAGAACTTCACGCATCGCATCCCGCAAAGGTTTGCCTGTCTTCAGGTGTAATAGCTGTTTCCAGGTGAAGACACCGTGTGCCCTAAGTGTAGTGTCGAACAAATAAACCGCATATTCGCTCACAGTGGGCACGCTCAGGTCGAGTCCATCTGGCAAACAACGCTCGGTGAGATCATATACCTTCTCCATGCCATTGCGTCCACACACCATTAGATCTCCCTGCATGAACAGCTTTTCGAAGGCGCGCCGAACTGGACTCTGGTGCCACCATTTTCCCATTCTCTTGTTCCCTTTGTCGAAATCACGCAGCCGTAACGCCCCCTCTGCTCTCACGCGAGCCAGGATCTCGTTTATAAGTTCTTCGTCGACATTGGTGTAATAGCCGTTTTCACCATTGCGTATCGACGTCATGTGCGGTAGTGCATAACGGTAGTCGCGCATTGGCAGGTACGAAGCGGCATGGTACCAATGCTCAAAGATGTGCTGCTCGTCGACCAGCAGGTTCAAGTGGGTTGGGTCATAACCCGGAACCCGGTTCCACAATACATGGTGATGCGCGCGTTCGACCACCGATAGCGTATCAATTTGCACATAACCAAGATGCTCGATTGCGTTGAGCGTTCCAGACAAGTCTGCACCAAACTGCTGCTGCGACCCCAGACCTTGTTTGGATAATGCCAGGCGTCGCCATTGTGACGTCATCGCGCTATCAGGTCTGGTAGGCCCGAATTATATTGACGGCGAAAGCTTTTTTGGCTGAATAAATAAATTCCACTTTTTCTATTTCTTGTTGTATCAAAAATCATCTTTAGTGCTCTATGAGCAAATACTCCTGCTTATCGTGAGGTCAAGTATTATCTTTTGCCTTTAAAATACGGCTAATCCTGGAATAATGTAACCCAAAGTAATCACCAATTTCTTTCATGCTGTAGCCACCACTTTTATAGCTATTAAATATTGCCTCATCTCTATCTTCGTATCTTTTCTCATAGTGCATAAGCGGTTTAGCTACTTGTTGTTTTTGAGATGACGGAATGTCATCCAGGCTTTGATTAACTGAAATCTTACACTGCATTTCATCCACAAACGCATCATTTCCTAAAAATATCTGGTTTTGTAGCTCATCCCATGGTGCTGGTTGATTTCTGCCTTCGGATACAAACAGCCTGTACTGCTTAATAGCTTCGGCTCTTTTTTTTGAAAATACGCTTAATATCCAGTCAACGGTTAACCATGTGTCAGTGTTTTTAAAACCAGCCGTGGCTCTATAACTACTCCAGGGCCAGTCTTTCGCTGCCCTAACCATACGTGCTCTTACTGGGTTTAATACGATATACCGCGCCAGCTCCAATAGATAGGCTTCTTTATCTACCAAAATTGCCTTGTATCTTCCCTGAAAAACATGCCCTACCCGTTTGTTTTTTTTATTAAACCGCTGTGTATAAACTCCGTTCAGATGGCGCATACCTTTTGCCAGATTACTTTCAGGTGTTTCGATTAGAATGTGATAATGATTTGTCATTAGACAATAGGCATGGACTACCCAGTTAAACCGAGTGCAGACTTCTTTTAATACTTCTATGTATATCCTCCTATCACTATCATCAAGATAAATGTCCTCCTGTCCATCTCCTCTCGAGGTGACATGATACAGGGCTCCTGCAAATTCAATTCTGAGTGGTCTTGCCATATTGGTACACTATCAGAAACAAAAGGCAAAAGACAAGACCTGACCCCGACTACGTCGAAGCTGGCAGAGACAGCATAATTCCTACTTTTGAACTCCATTATTAATGGGGAGATTACCCCGTGCTCACACATAATCTTAAACTGGTGAGGGAATTCTAATTATTATAAGAAGAAAGTTGGTTGTGCTATGGACAGCGGAAAGTCATATCAACTTTTGAGCTAACCGGATGAGACGTGTTTTTTCCTCAATCCGGTTCAGCATTTTATTAGCCGATTGTCGAAACAACTGCCTCTTCTTCACTTGGCTTTGCCTTCTGAGATATTCCATAAAATGCTATAACGAAAAACGCTTCTGAGAAGACCTTCAGTGACTCTTCTGTACGAGAAAGGAAATGATGAACAAGTGCGACCTGATGATGATCGATGATTAATGAGAGAATGTCTTCTCTATTAGTAAGTATGTCGAGTGCAACCATAGTAAATAGAAGGACAAACCCGATAATAAAGAACTTAAAAGTTTCTCTATACATTTTCAATTCTTCGCGGTAAGCAATAAGCACACCTATGCCTGCTAATCCGTATAGGCCAACGAGAATATCGTCTATGCGATCAGTAAGTCCAGTTTCTTGCAAGTTGAAGACATGATGAGTCAGGCGATCAATATTTTCATGGATGAGAAAATATTCATCTGCAGCGAGAAAGAGAAAACCCAGCCCAATAATCGCCCATAGTATTGAAGGTTTTTTCAAAAGAGAACGCACTCGCGTTACATCACGGGCCAGAAAAATTTTGAAAGACAAAAAAGATATCGCCAATAGTTGAATAACGGAGAGTATTGTAATGAAGCCGCCCTCCCTGAAATGATTCGCTCCGTTGTAGATATTGATCATAACGGCAGCACACACCGTCAGTAAGTTCCATAACAAAACCAAGATAATTACCAATTTTATTGTCATATTCTTTGCACGCTATCAATCATGTGTATCGGCTAACGAGGCTGTAGAAAAACCCAGTTCCAGGCGTGATCTGTATGACCGTCCGTTTTTTTGATTTCTCTAATCAATCCAAGTCAGCCTTCTCTTGTT
>JBLYYR010000207.1:0-48333 GCA_048550195.1 Arenicellales bacterium | reverse complement strand
CTTCATTTTTTCGTATTAGCTACACCACTCTATAGTGGGTGTCTTGCCAAAGACGAAAAAGTAGAAACTGAAGGGCAGGTTAGACAGCCACCCGGTCAACCTGTTGTTACTGAAAAGAAGCAACCGGCTGTTACTGAAAAGATACAGATACGTGGTAATGACGAGGTGAAGTCAATCCAGAACATGCTGAATAATCTTGGAAACGATGCCGGTCCTTCTGATGGGATAATGGGTTCGAAAACCCGAGAAGCTATTAAGTTGTATCAACAAGACCATGGTTTGCCTGTTACAGGGAATCTTAGTAGCGAATCTAAGAAAATATTAATTGGCGAGTAGCTTTTGATATGCCACGAAGATAAATTACTGACCGACTTTCAGGACAGGCTGTCTGGCTTTAGGTGCTGAACGAACGGGTTTATACAGATTGTATATCGCAGTACAATGCACTAAATGGGCATTACATTAATTGCGTGGTGCTTCTTTAATAGTCTTAATGAACATTCATTTTATTATAGTGAGAAGTGGTAATCATATGAAAACCAGACAACTTCAGTCTTTATTTATATTCATTCTTCTTTGTGTTGCTGGTGCAGCACAAGCCGGGAATGATCCCGAGCTTACGAGGCTATTGGGGAGTGACAAAATTATTCGCGCACCCAATGTTCTGGCTCCTTTCTCGGCCGGCGCGGATAAGGTAAAAGTTATCGTTACATTACGTCCTTCATCACAGGTGAATGCTTTACATCGTCAGTCATTATTAAGCATTAGTAATCCTGCTAAGGCCACGCAGCAAGCTGGAAAATCTGTCTACTTTAACCTGAAAGATGAATCAATCAGATCAGGCCTGCAGCAGACTGTAGCTCAAAAGCTTAACGTATATACAAACGGCCTGAATCGTTCAAAAATCAATGTAACCCGGAAATTTACCTATGTGTTCGGGTTTGCTGCCGAAGTGACGCTGGCAGGATTGACAGCATTAAAGAACGACCCCGAGGTGCTGGCCATTGAAGAAGACCTTATTTTACAACCCCATCTAAACCAGGGCATCTCTCTGATCAACGGGGTGGCTGCCCGAAGTAATTATAATGGCGCTGGCGTATCCGTCGCGGTTACGGATACAGGTATTGACTACACCCACCCTATGCTCGGTAACGGTGGGTTTCCAAATAGCAAGGTTATCGGCGGATATGATTTCGGGATGGGTGATGCAAACCCCATACCATCCGGGATTTCTCCAAACGCCCACGGTACAGCTGTAGCGGGAATTATTGCCGGGAACCTCGGAGCAACGGGTGATTATATTGGCGGCGTTGCGCCTGCTGCAAAATTATATGCATTGAAGATCTCGAATGATAGCGACCATAGCGCTACGTCGAGTGCGATGATTGCCGCCTGGGAGTGGGCGTTAACGCATCAGAATGATGATGCGAACAATCCTATCCTGGTGATTAATACCAGTTTTGGTGGCGGGGAATATACGTCAAGCTGTGATTCAGCACTCAGCAGCATGACGCAGGCAGCAGCCAATGCAGTGGCGGGGGGCATCTCAATCTTTGTTTCTTCTGGCAACGATGGGTTCTGCAGCAGCATGGGGTGGCCTGCCTGTATCACCCATGTAAACTCTGTTGGCGCAGTTTATGATGCAAATATAGGTACAGCTGGATTCTGTGTCAGTACCAACTCATGTTTGTTAACATCACCAAATCCAGGTTGCCCGGCCGGAACAGAGGCCTTCTTTGAAAGCACCTTTGCTGACAAGGTCACCTCCTACTCAAATTCCGCATCATTTTTGACCTTCTTTGCCTCGTCCAATAATGCCTATACAACAGACATCTCCGGTGCACCTGGCTACGCAGGGGGAGATTATACGACAGGCTTTGGCGGAACTTCTGCTGCTGCCCCTTATGCAGCAGGTGCCGCAGCCGTGCTGCAACATGCCGCAATGTCTATAACAGGAAGTTATCTAACACCAGCCGATGTACGCGACAAGTTCCAGACATCGGGTGATTTGATTACTGATAGTAAGGTGGCAATAACAAAGCCTAGAATCAATCTGGGGGATGCAGTTGCTACGCTAAGCACTAATTCGGGGATTTCGCTGCTGCTTAATGAAGAGGACACGACGAAGTGGGGCTGGAATTACGAGGGAATTGATAGCCACAAGGAAAGCATCCTGTTTCAGTTCGATAGCAATGGATCCGATCGTTACTTCCATGTCACAGGATACGACGTAGATTGGCCAGACGAGTTGTGTGTTTACCTCAACGACCTGCTGGTCGAGTGTCTGATAACGGGGCCCAACAACGCACACACTGCGTCGCAGGTGATCACGCTGCCAATTTCAGACCAGGCCAGTGGCAGCAACCTGCTGGAGATCCGACAGCGAGTATCCGGTTGGACCTGGGGCGTGACAAATGTCGGGTTATACGATGATCTGGGACTTTCACTGCTGCTGAATGCTGAGGATGCGACGAAGTGGGGATGGAATTACGAGGGAATAGATAGCCACAAGGAAAGCATCCTGTTTCAGTTCGATAGCAATGGATCCGATCGTTACTTCCATGTCACGGGATACGACGTAGATTGGCCGGACGAGTTGTGTGTCTACCTCAACGACCTGCTGGTCGAGTGTCTGATAACAGGGCCCAACAACGCACACACTGCGTCGCAGGTGATCACGCTGCCAATTTCAGATCAGGTCAGTGGCAGCAACCTGCTGGAGATCCGACAGCGGGTATCCGGTTGGACCTGGGGCGTGACAAATGTGGGGTTATACGATGATCTGGGACTTTCGCTGCTGCTGAATGCTGAGGATACGACGAAGCGGGGCTGGAATTATGAAGGAATATTCAGCCACAGGGAAGGTATCTTGTTCAACTTTGAAAGCAATGGATCCGATCGTCACCTCCACGTCACAGGATACGATATTGATCAGGTGGACGAGGTGTGTGTCTACCTCAATGACCTGCTGGTCGAGTGTCTGTCAAAGGGTCTCAACAACGCTCTCACTGCGCCACAGGTGATCATGCTGCCTGTTACGAGCCAGGTCAGTGGCAGCAACCTGCTGGAGATCCGGCAGAAGACCCCCGGTTGGAAATGGGGCGTGACGAACGTTGGACTGTTTGATGTACCTTAACCATCGGCATGTCGGGGAAGGTGGCCGGGTAGCAAGGCGTTATAATAGCAAATGTTACTAAGTGCCTGTCGAAATGGAGCCTTCACGTCAACATTCTTATGCTTTGATGTCATGTTACCATCAAATCTTCGTTCAGCCGCAATCTGAAAAAGTCCCACAAGATTAAAGATCAGTTCATGCCTGGAAAAAAGTATCAGCTACTTATTTTGCTGAAATTGATAATTGCTATCACCCTGATTACTGTGATTGTAAGCAGAGTCAATCTTGATGATGTCTGGTCTGCATTTATTAAGGCTGACAAGTGGCAGATTACGGGTGCTTTTTTATTGTATTTTGTCGGGCTTTGTATCATTGCATCACGGTGGAAATTGTTGCTTGCAGTGCAGGGCGTGACCGCAAGCTTTGTTACATTAGTGAAATCCATGCTTGTCGCGGTTTTCTTCAATAATTTTCTGCCATCAACGATTGGCGGAGATGCTATGCGAGCCTACGATACGTGGAAGATGGGCGGAGGAAAAACACAGTCGGTTTCAATTATTTTTATCGATCGTTTGCTGGGGATTTTTACACTCTTCATTTTCGCACTATTGGCACTATTGTTTACCTCACTCGAGGTGTCATTTATCCCAAACATCAAAATATGGATACTAATAGCCGTAGCCGTTGGAATTTTGGCTATTTATATCCTGTTTTTTAAAGCAGGTGTTATTAGCAACTATATACACTCAAATGAACAGGCTACACCTGGCTTTTTCAGCAGATTGTTTCAAAAGGTATTTGATGTCTTTGCTGTTTACAATGGTAAGCCAGGTGTTCTATTTATCGCCTTAATGTTGTCTATCCTGCTACAGTTAAATGTTATCTTTCATTACTATTTACTGGCTCTATCTATTGGTATAGACGTTCCTGTTCAGGCAATGTTTATTATAATTCCTGTTGCGATAGTGGTGATGATGATTCCTGTCTCAATCAATGCCATAGGGGTTCGTGAACTTATATTTGTCGCACTATTTGGTTTATATGGTGTGAGTAGTGCAGATGCTCTGGCCTTTTCCTGGATTTCATTTATCCTGATCACACTGCTGGGTGTAATTGGCGGCATTGTGTTTATGTTCAGAAGAAAAGTAGCTGTTGATGTGAGTACGTCAAAAGTATGAGCCACAATCATGCTCATCATGATCATGATATAGAGGGCATGGGCGATCGCCGTCTTGGATTTGCCATTGCTATCAATATGCTGCTCACTGTGGCCCAGGTAATTGGCGGTGTTGTCTCCGGCAGTCTTTCACTGATTGCAGATGCCCTGCATAATTTCAGTGATGCAAGTACTTTGCTGATTGCCTTTGCTGCCAGAAAAATAGGGCGTAAGCCTGCTGATCAATTAAAAACATTCGGTTACAAGCGTGCTGAAGTGATTGCAGCGCTTATTAACCTGGTGACTCTGGTGATTGTCGGTTTGTATCTGATATATGCGGCTATCTGGCGCGTATTCGAGCCACAAATTATTACCGGCTGGACAGTGATTATTGTTGCCTCGATTGCTCTGCTAGTCGATATTGCAACAGCAATCCTTACCTACACCATGTCAAAGGACAGCGTGAATATTAAGGCGGCATTTATTCATAATATCTCCGATGCCCTGGCTTCTGTCGGGGTGATCATTGCAGGCACTTTAATATTGCTCTATCAATGGTACTGGACGGATACTTTGTTTACATTTGTGATAGCCGGCTATGTGCTGTATCAGGCAGCAATCTTGTTACCAGAAACTATTCATATCCTGATGGAAGGCGCACCAGAGGATATAAATATCGACGATGTTATCGATGTTATGGAATCAGTGAATGGTGTATCAAATATCCATCATGTCCATCTCTGGAGACTGGATGAGCACCGTAATGCGCTGGAGTCTCATGTTGTCATAAACGATTTCAGCAAGACAGAGAGCATTAAACGCGAATTGAAATCAGAAATAGAAAAAAAGTTTTCTATTTCCCACTCAACCCTGGAGTTTGAGATTGATCATTGTGAAGAAAACTGCAGCTGATCTCTCGAGCATAGACAGGTGACAGTCAGCTGGTATGGATAAAAAAAGTAATCATAAAGTTCTATGGATAGTGTTGCTTGTAATTTTTGGCTCAGGCTTGTTGTTTGCGCTTAAGTGGTGGCTTACGGTCAGTTTTGTGACAGGGCATTAAAAGAAAGTTTTACGATTTACGTATTACGGTTTACGTAAAACCTAATACGTAATACGTAATACATTCAGTTACGACAGTAACTTCTTTAACGTGCTGCCCATTTCAGCCGGGTTCTTCGTTACGGTAATCCCACATTCTTCCATTACCTTAATTTTTTCAGCGGCTGTTCCCTTGCCGCCGGAGATGATGGCGCCGGCATGGCCCATTCGTTTGCCTGCGGGGGCGGTAATTCCGGCAATAAAGCCCACCACGGGTTTGTTCATGTTGTCCTTTATCCAGAGGGCACACTCTTCCTCATCGCTGCCGCCGATTTCGCCGACCATCACCACAGCTTCAGTTTCCGGGTCATCATTAAACATGCGCATGACGTCCAGGTGTTTCATGCCATTGACCGGGTCGCCACCAATGCCAATACAGGAAGATTGACCCATGCCAAGCCGTGTCAATTGATCGACAGCTTCATAGGTCAGAGTTCCGGAGCGGGAGACAACACCGATTGAGCCTTTTTTGTGAATTTGTCCGGGCATGATGCCTATTTTTATCTCATCCGGTGTAATGACACCCGGGCAATTAGGACCAATCAGCAGAGTAGAGGTGTTTTTCATTTTATGGCGGGTTCGCACCATATCCAGCACAGGAATGCCTTCGGTAATACAGATGACCAGTTCAATGCCGGCATCAACAGCTTCATCAATGGCGGCAGCAGCAAAGGCAGGGGGGACGTAAATGACAGAGACATTAGCCCCGGTTTCCTGTTTGGCTTCAGCAACCGTGTTGTAAACAGGTATACCTTCAAATTCCTGACCGCCTTTACCCGGTGTAACACCGGCAACATAAGCCTGTTTGCCATTTGCGTAGGCCGCACTATGGTGAGTGTGAAACTGCCCTGTCTTACCGGTAATGCCCTGCGTCAGTACGCGCGTATTTTTATCAATTAATATCGACATCAGGACTGCCCTCCAGCTGCATCTACCGCTTTTTTTGCTGCATCTGCCATGTCATCTGCGGCAATGATACTTAATCCGGATTCAGCAAGCAGTTGTTTGCCCTGCTCAGCATTGGTGCCTTCAAGGCGTACGACCAGAGGAATACTCAGGCGGGTATCTCTTACTGCGCTGATCAGGCCTTCTGCAATGATATCGCAGCGCATGATGCCACCAAAAATATTCACCAGGATGGCCTTGATATGAGGGTTTTTCAACATCAGCTGAAAGGCATTGGTGACCTTTTCTACGCTGGCACCGCCGCCGACATCTAAAAAGTTAGCGGGCTCACTGCCATAGAGCTTGATGATATCCATGGTGGCCATGGCCAGGCCGGCACCGTTGACCATGCAGCCGATATTGCCATCAAGAGGGATATAGCTAAGGTCGTGTTTTGCCGCTTCAATTTCATCCGGATCCTGTTCGTCCGGGTCATTGAGTTCGTTGATTTCAGGATGACGATAGAGGGCATTGTCATCAAAATTCATTTTTGCATCCAGTGCGATGACATCGCCTGCCGGGGTGATAACCAGGGGATTGATTTCAACTAGTGAGGCATCTTTTTCTATGAACAGTTTCAACAAGGTATTAAATAGCTCAATTGTCTGAGTTTTTGTCTGATCTGCAAGTCCAAGTTTATCTGCAATGGACGCGAGCTCTGTTTGATCGAAACCAGACTCACTATCTGCGTAGGTGGTGAGGATTTTCTCTGGCATTACCGCTGCCACTTCCTCAATTTCAGTGCCGCCTTCGGTGCTCGCGAGCAGGGCTATCTGCTGGCGACTTCGATCAACCAGCATGCTGACATACAACTCATGAGCGATATCAACGCCTTCCTCGACCAGCAGACGTTTCACGATACGTCCCTCGGGCCCTGTTTGTTTGCTGACCAGGTTCATACCGTGAATGCTGTTTGCGTACTGACTTAGCTCTTCAATGGAACGGGCGACTTTGACTCCACCGGCTTTGCCGCGGCCACCGGCATGAATCTGTGCCTTGACGACCCATAGTCCACCACCGAGCTTTTTCGCTGCAGCAACGCAATCAGCAGGGTTCATGCAGGGAGATCCCGCAGGAACAGGAATTTTATATTCGGCGAGTAATGCCTTGGCCTGGTATTCGTGTATGTTCATTTAGTTATTATAATCAATGTGATATGAGGTGTTATTAATCTTAATTCTGGGTAATTACTGGCTCTTTTTTATCAGGGAATGTTTGAACCGTGAACGGTGATGCTTCATAATTGTCTTATTGTTAACCCTGGCCCTAATGATAGCCCATGTTGACCACTTTACTGAAAGCAAAATTACACGGTGCGCGTGTTACGCACTCTGAACTGGAGTATGAAGGCTCCTGCGCGATAGATAGTGCATTGCTGAAAGCTTCTGGCATACACGAATACGAACAGATTCAAATCTACAACGTCACCAATGGTGAACGTTTCACCACCTATGCTATTCAGGCCGAGTCTGGCAGTGGCATAATATCTGTCAATGGCGCCGCGGCACACAAGGCAAACCCGGGCGATAAGCTGATTATATGTTCCTATGCAGCCCTTGATGAAGCTGAGATGAAAGTATTCAAACCGGTATTGGTCTATCTGGATGAAGCCAATGCTATTATCCGCATCGGCAACCAGATCCCTGTGCAGGCGGCTTAACACCGCGTTTTAGGTATTACGGTTTATGTTTTACGTAACACCTAAATACCACTGCTGTCGCATAAACTTTCCATTGTCATTTTGATTCTGAACACGCATCAGGCAAACAGCAGAAATGCTCTTTTCTCGCCGGGCGCGCAGAGAACGCAGGGAAAGCATTTAAATAGACGTTTTACGATTTAGGTGTTACGTAAAACATAACCCGTAAAACGTAATACTTTCTTTTCCCCTCCGCGAGAGAACTCTTTTCTTCCAGGTTTGGGAAGGCTGTTATTCATGTCGCCGAAGCCTCAAGCTTCCGTAAAAGCAGCACTATCAACACTTACTCATCGATTGATATTTCTTTGTGGGACGGCAATGACCTAATACGTAAAACGTAAAACGTAATACGTTGTTTAAAAACCATCCTTCCACATCCGCAAATATCTGAAGCAATCCTCACTGTTGTCTATACTGCGTCCTGAATGCTCTGCGACGGCTTGCATGATGCTTTCTTTATCTGTGCGTAGGAAAGGGTTGTAGCGCATTTCCTGTTCCAGGGTGAAGGGCAGGGATGGCAGGTACTTTTCACGCAGTTTCTTCACTTCATGGAACCGTTGCTGGATTGCCGGGTTATCCGGTTCGACGGCCTGGGCAAAGCGCAGGTTATCCAGTGTATATTCATGTGCACAGTAGATGGTGGTGTTCTGGGGGAGCCTGGCGATTCTCTGGATTGCTGCGTGTAGCTGTGCTGCGGTACCATCAAATAACCGACCGCAGCCGGCACTGAAAAGCGTGTCACCGCAAAATAGTTCATGCCCTGTCTGATAGCCGATATGACCGGCGGTATGCCCACTCAGATCCATTACATGGAAGTCGATATCGAAACCCTCAATTCTGAATCGATCAGCAGCTTTAACAGCGTTTGTCAGGCAGGGGATATATTCTGTAGCAGGGCCATAAACGGGAATGTTGTAGTGCTGCACGAGATTTTCAATTCCATTGACATGATCCCAGTGACGATGGGTGACAAGAATGACGACAGGACGAATATTTTCCTGATCAAGAAAATCTTGACATGGCTGGGAACTGCCAGGATCAATAATAATCGCCGTTGCAGCAATGTCATTGACCAGTAGCCAGATATAATTATCTGCGAGACTCGGTATTGCTTTCAGTCGGTATGTCATCGTACTGTTATCCAGAGGGTTCTGATATCCAGAGGGTTCTGATATCCAGAGGGTTCTGATATCTAGAAAGTATTCCTTAATACACAGACAAGACTTGATTCTGTCATATTATTTGTCAATCCAGAGATATTTATTATAGATTATGATGGCCTATATCAAAGTACGCTAGATGATATAATGAAGTTATAAGACAGGAATATTGAGATACTATTGTGGGTCCACCCAGGAGCCATCTATAAGGAGACTGATCGAATGACAAATAATAGCGATAGCCAGCCTGCCAATGCAAATATGATCTGCAGTTCACCCCTGGGCAGGGAACTGTCTGATAGCCAATGCCAGGCACTTTCTGAGAAAGTGACTGTGGTGGGACTAAAAGACAGGCAATTTCTGATAAATGAAGGCGAGGAAGATGACAGCCTGTATGTGATCATCAGTGGCCATCTGGAAGTTCTAATTAACTCTACCGGTGGTGATCTCGTCACATTGCACCTGTTGCGCGAAGGTGAAATGGCTGGTGAGCTTGGATTCCTGGAAGGGCGGCCGCACAGTGCCAGCCTGCGAGCCGTGGGTGACTGCACAGCTATTTGCCTGTCACGTGCAGACTTCGAAACATTCATTGAACAGGATCCAGACCTGTTGTACAAAGTGATGCGTGCCATCATACGCACTGTGCATGGCATATTGTGTGATATGAACAAATCACATGTCGAGATGAACAATTACATCTATAAACAGCACGGTCGTTACTGAGTTTTGTTAAAAATTGCTGTTTCGTTAGTTTTACTTTTTGTAGCACTACTTTTCGGCCGCCTGATGTATCTATCGTTTATCTCGAAAGCGCCGGATATGACGCTGGTCAATGGGTCTCTACGACCCTGTCCAGGGACGCCAAATTGTGTAAGCTCTGAAAGCACTGATGAATCAAATTCAATCGCCGCCTTTACTTTTGAGTCTAATGCAGACCAGGCGTGGCACAAGCTCCAGCAATCTATTGAAGAATCGGGAGGAGTCATCACCCGCGTCGATAAAACGCATTTACAGGCAAGCTATACCACGCGTATTTTCCGCTTTGTTGATGACATGGAGTTCAGGCTGGTCGCAGATGAAAAAAAGATCCATGTCAGGTCTGGTTCCAGGGTGGGTAAATCCGATCTGGGTATTAACAGGAAGAATGTTGAAAAAGTGAGGCAGCTGTTTAATCAGGAAAAAGACGTATTATGACCCGAAGGCTTATCTGGCTTGTGGAATTCCCTAAAAAGGCAACAGAAGGTGATCTTTTTGGCGCGATGGTCAGTACAGCAGATTATTACAAACTACTATAGGGCACCTCTATTTATTAATGAATATTCATCTCACATGCAAAATCATACATCTCTGCGTTAAGAATCTTCGCAATAGCTAGCTATTACGATGTATACGGACATACAAATGCTGTGATGACAGGATGTCATTGAACGGCCGTGCGATTCTTGCCGTGATATGAGCAACTTTGAATACAATCTGATCTATCCATAATACATAGAGGTGCCCTAGGGTATTATGGGTGTGCTAGAAGGTGGCGGTTCATGGGGGTGAGCTGTCTGGCGCTAACATAGCGTATCAGTTTCCAATAAGATATTTGAGAAAAGCACTGCTATGCTTTGTTCTTCCATGCAGGCGGAACCAGGCGGGCACTATATCTTCGCCCTGTCTAACTCGCACAAATTTGCTAAACACATTATAATATCAGGGTTTTTTAATATTGTAATATAGGTAACAGGCAGTGGGAAACATACTTAAAAATAATATGAAAAACCTGGTAGCAGGTGTAATTTTCCTTCTGTTTGCCTTCTGGTTGGCGAGTATTGTTCCGACTATTGAGATAGCCTGGGTTACCTCGCTGCTGTTGCTTACTATTTATCTATTTGTATTTGAAATTGTTGCTGTTGATGTCGCAGCTATCTCTATTATGGTGTTGCTGGGCCTGACTTCTCTTATGGCTCCGTTGATGGGATTACAGGAAGGACTGGTAGAAACGAAATATCTTTTCCGCGGCTTCTCCAGCAACGCTGTGATGTCGATCATTGCAGTAATGATTATTGGTGCCGGCCTCGATAGAACAGGCATGATGAATTCAGTTGCTGCTTTCATTTTAAAGATTGGTGGCAAAACAGAAAAACGCATCATCCCGATTATTTCCAGCACAGTTGCCGTTATTTCTTCATTTATGCAGAACGTAGGTGCCGCAGCACTATTTATCCCCGTAGTCAGCCGCATATCAGCGCGTTCAGGTTTGCCTATGTCGCGGTTGCTGATGCCTATGGGCTTTTGCGCTATCCTCGGAGGCACAGTGACAATGGTAGGCTCCTCACCACTGATCCTTTTGAATGACCTCATCCTTACATCCAATCAAGCTTTACCTGAAGATCAACAAATGGATCTGTGGTCATTATTTGCTGTTACGCCAGTGGGGATAGCTCTGGTTGCTACCGGAATCATCTACTTTCTTGTAGCGGGGAAGTACGTATTACCAAAAGTAAGCAAGGACTCTGGATCTGTGGCGGCGACGACCATGGGATATTTTCAGGAAGTCTACGGTATTGACTACGAAATGACAGAGGTTTGTGTGCCGAAAGGGTCTTCCATAGCAGGTAAAATGCTGGATGAGATTGAGAGAGAACACTCTATTAGAATTATTGCCACCCAACGTCCTGACGGTGAAACCCGTGTTGGGCCGGGCGCACTTGCTCGAGATGTAGCCCTGGAAGGAAGAATGGCGCTGTGTATATTGTCATCACCTGTTAATCTCAAAGATTTTATAGATAACTACGATCTCACGACACATGATGAGTTTGAAATATTTACTGAATCATTGGCGACTACACAGGCTGGAATCGCTGAAGTTGTCATCCCACCGGGGTCAAACCTGATCGGTAAAAGTGCCCGAGATGTCTGGTTGCGTAAAGTTTATGGTATTGCAATGGTTGCGCTGCACCGCAATGGTGAAACCATGCGTGAAGGCGAGGGAATAAGAGATATGCCATTGCAGGCAGGTGACACACTTGTCGTACATACGCAGTGGGATGCTCTGGCACGTCTTGAGCATGATCGAAATTTTGTTGTCGTTACAACAGAATTTCCTCATGAAAATCTTCGTCCTCACAAGGTAGGCTGGGCCGCATTCTTTTTCGGTGTGGCACTGTTACTTGTCCTGTTTACAGACCTTCGCTTATCAATCGCACTGCTTACTGGTGCGATGGGGATGGTGTTATCAGGTGTATTGAGTATGGACGAGGCCTATGAAGCGGTTTCATGGAAAACTGTTTTCCTGCTTGCAAGCCTGATACCACTGGGTCTTGCAGTTGAAACCAGTGGCACGGCAAAATGGATTGCTGATCAAACACTGACTGTTGTAGGTGCTCAGCCAATCTGGGTAATTCAGGCATCAGTTGCTGTACTGGCAACCTTCTTTACTCTGGTTATGTCCAATGTCGGTGCAACAGTTCTGCTGGTACCTCTGGCGGTAAATATTGCCCTTGGCGTTGGGGCGAATCCTGCAGTGTTTGCGCTTACTGTTGCTATTGCAACATCAAACTCCTTTCTGATCCCGACCCATCAGGTGAATGCACTGATTATGGGCCCCGGTGGTTATACCGTACCAGACTTCATGAAGGCAGGGGGGATAATGACTGTGTTATTCCTGGTGGTTATGATGGTGATGATGACCTTGATGTTTTAACTAAAACTATGTTCCTCAGCAGGAAACTTCCGGCTACGTACATCGTCTGCATAAGTCCTGATCGCTGTTTGTATGTCAGGGCATTCCTGCATGAAGTTTTTTGCAAACCTGGGTGCCTTGCCAGGTGTTATACCCAGCAGATCATGTAGAACCAGAATCTGTCCATCACAGGCATTTCCAGCACCGATTCCTATTGTCGGTATATCCGTATTGGCGGTGATTTCTGCTGCCAGAATTCTCGGTACACATTCAAGCAAAAGTATATCTGCACCGGCTTTTTCAAGAGCTACTGCCTCTTCAATCATTTTTTCCGCCGCCTGCGTGCTGCGCCCCTGAACTCTGTAGCTGCCAGTTTTATAGATAGATTGCGGTTTTAATCCAATATGCGCACAGACCGGAATTTCATGGCGGGACAGAGCTTCTACTATAGGCAACTGATCCATGCCGCCTTCCAGCTTCACCATGTGCGCCCCAGCCTGCTGCAGTGCATCAGAGGCATTATCCAGAGCGTACTCAATGCTTCGATAACTCATAAAGGGCATATCCATGATTAGCAGCGCTCTTTCGACGCCTTTGCTGACGATAGATGTGTGGTATAGCATTTCCTCCATGCTGACAGGGATGGTTGTCTGGTGTCCCTGTATGACCATGCCCAGGGAATCACCGACCAGAATTATGTCGATGCCTGAATGATCCAGCAGACGTGCAAAGCTGTAGTCATAGGCAGTCAGGGCAACGATGGGCTGCTTTTCCTGCTTCATTTTTCTTAAGGCTGGCAGGCTAAGGCGAGATGTACTGGTCTGGATACTCATAGGGTGTATATTAAATAAAGGTAAGCGTCATTGCGAGCAAAGCGCGGCAATCTCTTTGATTAGGATCAGAGATTCATCAAGCTTCCTTCATGCTTTGTTGACAAGATCACTTAATGTCGACAATTCTTTTCGTATGGAATCGACCGAGGTGTTGAAAAAGTTTTGTTCCTTTTCATTAAGATCCAGTTCAATGATTCTTTCCATGCCATGCTCACCGAGCACTGCCGGCACCCCGATAGTAATATCTTTCTCACCATACTCACCCTGTAAATAGGCAACCGTAGGCAGCACGGATTTTCTATTGTATGCGATCGCTTCAACCATCTCGGCAATGGCTGCTGCCGGTGCACCATAAGCGCTGCTGTTGCCTTTCAGGGCAAGAATTTCAGCCCCACCGGTGCGGGTGCGTTGAATGATTTCATCAATCTTCTCAGACGACAGGAAGTTCTCAATGGCGATGCCTGATATGGTCGTGAATCGTGTCATTGGAACCATGGCGTCACCGTGCCCACCCATCACCATGGCATTGATATATTTTGCCGACAAACCTGTTTCCAGTGCGACGAAGGCGGCCATGCGTGAAGAGTCCAGCACACCTGCCTGTCCCATCACACGGCTTCTGTCCCAGCCGGTACGCTTGATTGCATGGTAGGTAAGGGTGTCTACAGGGTTGCTGACAAGCAGTAGCATGGAATCCGGGGCATATTCAAGCACATCATCCAGAATGTCATCAAGAACCCTTATATTGGTTTCCATGACATCAGCACGTGACATACCCGGCTTTCGGGGGATGCCGGCTGTTACGATGATGATATCTGCGCCTTCGATTATCCTGTTGTCACTAGCACCTCGAAGACGCGTATCAAAACCAAACAGAGAGGCGGATTCCTGAATATCCAGAGCCGCGCCGGCAGCAGCACCTTCCCGAATATCGGTCAGGACAACTTCCCGGCTAATATCACTGGTAGCCAGAAATTGAGCGGTAGATTCTCCAACACGTCCGGCGCCAATGATTGCTATTTTATTCATGGCTAATCTCCTTTTCCACTATGGTATTTAATATATAGTAGTTGGAGGACAAAAGCAGGGGTGAGTTCAGAAGAAGGTTAGCCTAAGTCATAGTTCTTTTGTCATGGGTCGATTGAAACAGGGAATCGACCTTATCCCTTCCCTTGACTCACGACATACGACTTATGACCCTACGACTTCTTTCGATTGACTAAATCCAGCCGTGCAACCCCTGAATCAATAGCTGCCTGGGCAACAGCCTTTGGTACAACATCAATCAGACGCGGGTCGAAGGGCTTGGGGATGATGTGATCCGGGCCGAATTCAAGTGAATCATGACCGTATATCTTTGCAATTTCCGGCGGAACGGGTTGTTTCCCGAGCTCCGCCAGCGCATGGGCGGCAGCGATGTGCATTTCTGTGTTGATGCAGTCTGCACGAACATCCAGCGTACCACGGAAGATGAACGGGAAGCCCAGGACGTTATTGACCTGATTAGGATAGTCGCTGCGGCCAGTAGCCATAACCAGGTCGCTGCGTGTCTGATGTGCCAGTTCCGGTAATATTTCAGGTACCGGGTTGGATAGTGCGAAGACAATAGGGCGGGGAGCCATAGACAATAGCATGTCACTGCTTAAAAGATCCGGGCCGGACACACCAATAAAGATATCGGCACCCTCACAGGCATCTGCGAGTGATCGCTTATCTGTCTTAATGGCAAATGCCTGCTTGGTTTCAGTCAGATTTTCGCGCAGGTCATGAATGACACCCTGGCGGTCAACCATATAGATGTTTTCACGTTTGGCACCCATTTCAATTAACAGGTTCATTGAAGCAACACCGGCAGCACCCGCGCCCAGACAAACTATGTTTGCATCGGTCATAGTCTTTTTTTGCAGCTCCAGAGCATTGAGTATACCGGCGGCAATGATAATAGCCGTTCCATGCTGGTCATCATGAAAAACAGGTATATCCAGACGTCGGGATAATTCCTGTTCGATGTAGAAACAATGCGGTGCAGCAATATCTTCAAGATTGATGCCACCGAAAC
Organism: Arenicellales bacterium; assembly: GCA_048550195.1. GTDB lineage: Bacteria > Pseudomonadota > Gammaproteobacteria > BMS3Bbin11 > BMS3Bbin11 > BMS3Bbin11. The sequence goes on along the minus strand of JBLYYR010000207.1, from coordinate 32,595 downwards.
CACTTGCTATACGTGCAACGGTATCAATAAAGTCATCCGGGTTTTCTGCATCGACTTCAATATCAAATACATCTATGTCGGCAAAACGCTTAAACAGCACAGCCTTGCCCTCCATTACGGGCTTTCCAGCCAGTGCACCAGTATTGCCAAGTCCAAGAACAGCCGTCCCATCAGTGATTACGGCCACCAGGTTGCCCTTACTGGTATAGCGGTAGGCATTTTCCGGATTATTCTTTATTTCCAGTACCGGTATAGCAACGCCCGGTGTATAGGCCAGGGAAAGGTCTTCCGGTGTTGTAGTGGCTTTGGTTACTTCAATTGCCAGTTTCCCGGGTCTGGGCAGTTCATGGTAATCGAGGGCACTCTTTTTGAGTTTTTCGGGCATGTTCGTCGTTAGCAGCAGGGTGTGTTTTGGGTAGCGAATTCTACCACGTTTCCGCCTGATTCTTAGGGTATTACACGTTAGTATCCTTATTTCTGGTAAAATTGCATTTTTAAAAATAACCGAGGAAGGGTCTATGTTTGATGAAGGTAGCTGCAGCGAAGCGGAGCTCTTTGCGCTTCAAGTACACGGTGACAGTATGGAGCCAGAGTTTATACATGGTTGCGTTATTGTGGTAGACCCTGCCGGGGTACTGAAGAATGAAAGTTATGTTGTAGCGAAGAATGATGATGGCCTGATTCTCAGGCAATTAATCCTGGATGGTGACCGCTGCATATTGAGGCCCCTGAACCCTGTTTATGATGAAGAAGAGATAGCAGGGCTACATATGGTAACAGGACTGGTTACCCAGCAGCCCGGAAAGCGGCGTAAGGACATGCGGCATTACACTTGAAGAACAGGGGATCTTCAGACCAATCTATCTTTTGTCCCCTCGCCGACGACCATAATTTATCTTACTAAACGTATCCAGTACAATTTTTGCACCTTCTTCAGGCGTCAGGGTTCCGGTCTGGATGTCTTTCACTACCCCTTGAAATATACCAGATTCTGCATTAATTCTTTCGATTGGTGCGTTCATCTCATCGAGTGCAGTATGCAGGCGCCAGCTTGCAGTAAATTTAAGCATTTGAATATACCGTTTAGTAATCTTTTTATTTCAAATGATAATAATAGATTGCACAATAAAATTAGTCTTGGCCTAACGCGCCAATAGATTGACGGATGGTTAAATTAGCCCAAAGTATCTGATGACAGCTGGCTGTCTTAGGATATCTGTAACTTTCGCCTGGTCAGAAAAAATGAAATTTTACCGTTATGCAAAGGACTGCTCTGTAATCAATTGTTGAGTATCCAGAATAAGACAAACAATTGATCGACCTCATCGAATCGTCTGTTTGATCTTTTCGTAGATTTCCTCGCGATGAACCGGGACATCCTTTGGTGCATTGATTCCAATACGCACCTGGTTTCCTTTAATGCCCAGTACGGTTACTTGAATCTGATCACCGATATTTACTGTCTCACCTGTTCGTCTTGTTAATATAAGCACTGTCTCAACTCCCTGATTATTATATTTCAGCCACTATGGCTCTTCCGTGAAGCTTCCGCCCCCTTCGATCAATATTATCAATTCAATAATATCTAATTAGAATTTAGCAGAAATCTACCGTTCGTCAAGATAAACGGTCAAATATTCTTGACGAGCGGTAGATTTAGGCTACTTTTATACACAAGCAGTAAATCATAAAGCAATAAAAGTGTTTGGTATCTAACCAGGGAAGAAATGATGTTTAGGCGAAAAGATAATAAAGAACAAAGTAATTTTAGTGAGTTTATCGAAAAAAAGACAAGGCTATTCCATTCAAAAGTAGTGTATGCGTTGCACGGCGAACATGAGCATTACTTTAGTAAAAGAGATGTGCTGAATGCCAATATGGACACGCGCTGTAAAGTATGTGGAATCCGTCTGTCAGAATATCGCACCAGGAAAAAATTTGAAAAAATGAAGGTTGCGGTTTTACTCGACGAAAACAGGAAAACGGGTACATCTTCCATTACTATGCGCTAATTTTCTGTGATGCCCGGCTACATTCAATCGGGCAGCTATTCAGACAAGCTGAAAATAAATCATGGAAAAAAAGACAGCTGATTCATCCCTTGTCGATCTGATTCTGGCAGAAAAGCTGGAAATTCTTTATCGCCAATCTTACCCGGCAATTTTCGTCAGTCTGCTGGGCAGTGTATTGCTCTGTGCAATTCTGTGGCCAGTGCAGCAAAAACAAGTATTGATAAGCTGGTTTTTTATCCTCACCTGTATCGCTCTTGTTCGGTTCACCCTGTTTATGCTCTATCACCTGGTAAAGCCACAGGGTAAGAATATATTGGTATGGGGTATGCCATATGTTGTGACAATGCTGCTGTTGTCTATTGCCTGGGGCATTGGCGCTGTGTACATCATGCCGATCGACTCTCAATTGCACCAGGTAGTGATCTATTTTTTTCTGATGGGTTTATCAGGGAGTGATATTTCTGTCTATTCAGTCAAGCGCACACTGGCACTGGTTTCGATTGCCTGTCTTATGTTACCAATAACTTCCTGGTTCCTCATCCAGGGAAGTCTGTTGTTGATGGGTATAGCCATAGGTGCTGTTATCTTCTCTGTCTCCGCCATTCTCGCAGGAGAAGTTTTGTCGCTGAAATTGAATATGAGCTTTATGCTGTCTCATAAACTTAATAAGGCGAAGAAAGCTGCAGAGGCGATGGCCCTGAAAGACGAACTGTCCGGGCTTAATAACCGCCGTGCCTTTTATGAAAAGGGAAATATGTTAGTTGACTACTGTCTGCGAAATAATAAAGTACTTTCAGCCATAGTCATAGATATTGATCACTTCAAGAGAATTAACGATGAGTTTGGCCATGCTGCGGGGGATGCGACAATAAAACAGATGGGGCATATTCTGCGCAAAGGGATGCGTAAATCTGACCTTTGCGCAAGAATCGGTGGTGAGGAATTTGGAATATTGCTGACAACTTCAATGACTAATGGGGCCGCTCAGCTCGCGGAGACGTTGCGCCTGTTGATTGCCAGGACACCGGTTACGTACAACGGCAATGACTTTGCCATCAGTGCCAGCATGGGTGTCGCAGTCGGAAATTTAGATCTTGAAACACTCTTGAAGCATGCTGATGCATCCATGTATCAAGCCAAGGAGTTGGGTCGAAACCGAGTTGTCTGTGATGGGCGCGTTGTTGAAAAGATCCATGGTCGACTGAGAGTGGTTTGAGCTATTCAAATCGATATTTGAATGACCACTTTGGGTTGTGGTTGTACACAGTATCTTAGCAAAAGGCTCTCCGCAGGCGGCTCTATGAGGGGCCGTTGCCCAGAAATATGATTTAATTATTCACGGCACTCATCAGGTAATAAAAACAATTTCCTGTCCTCAGCCGGTGTGGGGTTCTTCAGTAAAGTTGTCCTGGAAACAGTGTCATGGAATTTGCGAGTAAATTGAACTGGAAACCCGTCCAGGACTTCAAGGAGACCGATAATATCGATTTGACGTAACAGCGAATTGTTTTTAAAAACATCACTACGTTTTTGAGCGATATTGAAAAGTGAATCCAGGCCAGTAACATCATTGGAAACATAATATCCAACCATGGACTCTGTAAATTTCTGACCAAACTCATACACTGCGGGAGCTGCAACCATTTGCAACATCGCCAAATCAGCGCCAAACATTGCATGCTTCAGTGAGCAGTTATAATTGGCAAGCTCTTTCCGTTCATCCGTAGTGAATACTTTCAGGCTGCTTATTAACGAAAGGCTTCTTTTTTTTAAGATTTCTTTAGTGCCAAGGGGTTCGATTTCATTGCCAGAATTAAGGATGAATTTCTGGCACGACCTGTTTGACCTGGCGTATCTGTAAAGATTGTAATTGGAATAATCTATGTAGATAATTTCCTTTGCATCTTCTATTTTTGTAATGTCAGAATTGACAGAATAGGTAATGTTCTGTTTTTTTTCGATACCATTGAAATCACGAGTTACCTCGTTAAATTTCCACACCAGACCTTCAGGACCAGCATGACTATTAGAGCTCAAACCAAATAATGCAGCCATGATAAATAGTATTGACCTGTACGTCATGCCCCTGTCATGTGGCATAGGGAAGCAGTATGAATAACGATGTTATCGACAAGACAATACAGGAGAAAAACATTTCTTGTTCAAACACTGTCTATTTTTTAGAACCTGTAACCAATATTCAGGTAACCTGACGTCTGTTTGCTCTTAGATTCCTCACGAACAGTAGCAATGGGGACACCATCAATCCATTGGTTTTGATCACCATCAACATCTATTTTTGTGTAATGGAAACCACCTTTCAGAAACCAGGATGAAAGAAAATCATATGTTCCTGACACATCAACCATGACTGCATCACCGTCCATGTCACCTTTGGTCACCCTGTTCCTCAACAGATGATGGTCTTCATCTTCAGCATTTACCCAGGGTGAGTAGGAAAAACTGCCCGCCATTGAGAAGTTAGGCGTGATCTGAAAATCTGTGCCGATGAGGGCATAGGGCATTGTGTATGTCATATCATAAGTGATACCAACGCGGCCATCTCCGGACACATTGGCCCCAGGAAAGAGCCCGGACGGCGAGTATTGCTGGATGAGCTGAGCATCATATTCAAATTTCTGATACTGGTAACCAAGTCCTGCAAACAAATTCCAGGATTGACGCTGTAAAAATGCCCATTCAACATCAAGATCCCAGATCAATGCATTAAAATCTGAAATGTTTGATTCAGAATAAATATCAAGCCTGCCAGGAGCAAGCCAGTCCTGATCTATCATGTTATCGTCTGGATCACTGATATTTGTTTTTATTACACCGTTAATGCGCCATGAAGAACCAACATCTAAACCAGCATCAAGCCTGGCCAACCAGATGTCGAGAGGCCATTCAAGTTCGCTAAAAGGAAAATATCCATTTATGTTGCTGCCATCAGCAAGGGCCACAGGAAAACCTATAGAGTAGGTTGTATCACCTGACATTAACTCTGTGCCTATGGAAAGATCAAAGCTGCCCGGCTTGTCCAGATTTTCAGCGGGTGTGTTCTGCACTTCATCAGCAGCGAGCACAGTGCCTGAGCTCAGAAGTCCAATAGCTAAGCCGAGGACTATTCTGCTGCATTTTTCTGTTTGTTTCATTATTCTTTCCTTTAGTGTGAATCGATGATGTTTATTTTGATCAATAGATATACGGAGGTGTGTTAGGAAGAATATATGATGCTATCCTGACTGGGTAGAAAATATCTATGTTATTGAAAGATGGCGAAACTCCTTCATTTCTCTTTTCAGTGTGGCCAATATTTTTTAATATATACTCTAATTTTGGGTGTATGATTCTGATAGATATTCATTTCAAATATCAGCAATATATTTAACGGGCCTCTGTGTAATAAATTATTATTTCTCAGGTTATGGCCCTGAACCTTAGAGATTATTCCGCTGTTTGTACGATTCTCTAAGCCCCTGTTCTACAGCTATTACCGCTGCTTCCACTCTTGAATGAACACCCAGCTTACGAAGGATTGCCTTCACATGCAGTTTGACAGTGCCGTCTGAAATACCCAGGTCTCGTGCAATGGATTTATTACTCTGACCGTTTGCGAGAAAGGTCAGTATTTCTGTTTCGCGTGGCGTTAGTTCTCTAAAAGGGTCATGTTCAGGGTCCCGGGTATTTGCCGGTTCTCCGCCCTGTACAACGCGTGCCAGAGAGCCGGCAAGTTCAGGTGCTACGACGGTCTTTCCGGATTGCACTTCACGCAATGACTGTACAAGTGCATCAGGTTCCATGTCTTTAAGAAGATAGCCGCTGGCTCCGTTTCTAAGTGATGCAACCAGGTCGTTCTCATCACTGCTGGTGGTGAGGATTACAATTGGCATTTCAAGTCCATTTTCACGTAGTTTATGTAATACAGCCAGACCATCGGGCTCTGGCATGCGCATGTCCAGCAGGATAATGTCCGGGAGAATTTCCATGGCAACTCGGATACCTTCATTGCCGTCGCCAATAGAGGCTACAACTTCAATATTTCGGTTTTCCAATAGTCCCTGCAATCCAACGCGGAACAGGGTGTGGTCATCAATTAACAGGATACGCATTAAATAAATCTACCGTATTTCATATTGGGGCTAATGTTTGCAGTCACGTTATGAGTTCCATTTCATGTACTGTGGGTGTGATGACTTTGGCTCATTGTAGCTAAAACTGAGTAATACACGTGTTCCTTCACCGGGCTCACTCTCAATATCCAGCTTACCACCAAAGTGGCGTGCTCTTTCGTGCATTATTTTTAGACCAATGTGTTCACCGCCACTACCATTCTTATGCTGCCTGACAAAACCGACACCATCATCTTCGATCAGTACCTGATAGTTTGTGTCTCCAGTTTTACTTAGTAGCACACGCACGGTGTTGGCATCACTGTGTTTATAGATATTGCGTAGCGATTCCTGAATTATGCGCAATACTTGCATTTCTATATCTGAAGGTAATATCAGGATGCCCCACTCGATTTGCAGCAGGAAGTGGATTTCGGTTTCATTCCTGTAACGGTTTACCAGTTGTTTGATGTTCTGACTAAGATCCTGACTGTCATTTTGAATGCGGCAATGAGCTATCAGATCACGCAGTTCGCTATAGGCTTCATCAAGGCTGTTTTCTATTCTTTCCATTTCAGTCCAGACGTTTTCATCGATGCCGGATTGTAAGGTATCATCCAGTACACGAACCTGAAAACGCAGGCTAGCAAGGCTTTGAGCTAGAGAATCATGCAACTCATGGGCAAGTCTGTTTCGTTCATCGATGATACCTACCCTGCGGGTTTCTTCATCCAGACGTGTTTTTTGTATCGCCATACCAAGATGCTGACCAATGTTCATCAGTAACTCGCGCAGTTCCTGTTCTACACGGTTTGTGTTTGCATCAGTAAACAGATTAAAAATACCCAGTACATTGTCATGGTAGGTAAGCGGTACGGATATCAACCCCAGAGCGCCTATACCGGCAAAAGTAGGGCCTTTGAGGTGCCGCACATCGATGAGATTGTTTACCACATGGATTTCACGGGACTCAAATGTCATCTCGCATAATTCCAGTTCTGCCGTTTTTAGTAGAGCGTAGTCGTTGTCCTGGTCACGGAAGCCACTGGTTGTAAGCAGACGAAATTTTTGTTCGTTGTCCAGCAGTCGAATGTTGGCTGCTCGTGCATCAAAAATACCTTTTACCGCATTCAGAGAACGTCCCAGTAGATCCTGAATATCCTGCGTAGTGTTAACGCTTGATGCAATATCATAAAGAATTTGCAGGGTCACATTCTTTTTTGCAATATAACGCGTTTGTTCCTGGACCTTTTCCTCCATATTACGAGATAGTTCTGAGAATGTATCACTCAGTTTATTTATATCCTGGAAAAGCTGGCGCAACTGGCCATGGGCAGGGCGTGTGACATGTGTACCGAGTTCGCCTTCGCGCATACGACAGGTCCAGTCACGAAGATTTTTCAGGGGAATGACCAGGTTTCTTGATGCACGTGTCAGCAGGTAGATGGTCCAGGCAAGTCCTGTAATGGAAAGAATAAACCCGATGTAAGAGGGCGATTTGCCTGTATCCAGTAGAGAAATAAGATTATTGAGAGTCAGAAGCAGAAATAAAGAAATAATTATCAGTAATGAGATAATAAGACGGTTGCACATAATATGCCCGAATCTGGCGCGCAAGCGATCACAGACGGATGAATTTTTTGCTACCGTTTTGTCTGCTTCTATTTCATTAAGATAGGTATTATCCAAAATCTATACTGTCCCATAATGTAGAGAATTTATCGGGTTTCCTTGCGTGCTCGTTTGCGTGCTAACGCGCCATTTCTACCTGCTTTATTTTCTTCTTCCTATTTCATGCTACTTCTGGTCATCTGGAGGTTTATAATTCGGATCATTGGGGTTTAGATAAATGAATTCATACTTACCATCGTCTAATTGAACGTAATCGAGTACGGTGTTACTAAGTAGATCAAGGCTCATGGGTGATATTACGATGTCAATACCAGCTGTTTGAAATGAAGTGTCATCATCTCTGCCGGTGTCATCAAATCCCATGCCGTAGTGCAGGGTGCCGTCAGGGTTGCGCTTTGCGGCAATGCGTAAGGGCATGCCTTCCATGCGGTTTTGCTTGGCCTGGTAGCGAATTTGCTGGGCTGCATTTGCGGTTACTTCCAGTAGCATAGTTTTTTACTCTCAATGTAGTAGGTTTGGGAATAGTAAATGTTAAGGCCATGTCTTTTTACTTGATGCGTTTCATGATTTGCTTTTAACGTAATCTGTAAAGAGTCTGACCCAGGGATTACTGTGTGTGTTTCTCTGGTGTGTATAACAGGCAAACATGTTTTTATACACTATTCCATCATATTTTCCATCAATTCCGGTGCCACGTAATACCTGAAGAGCATATTCACCCGTATATCCCGAGTTTTCCAGCGAAGAATAATGGAACTCATGGGCTTTGATTATCTTGCTGTCCCTGTTATCAGCTCCTTCCCGCGGCCAGGGAAATGCAGTTGTTTTTTCCATTCTGACATAGCCCCGGCCCTGTGGTTTGTCGTGCATAATGGTTTCGCCAGGAATGATACCGACCATATCTGCCTTTTTATCCCGCCATTCTATGCTTCTACTTAGATACATCAAGCCGCCACACTCTGCATAGACGGGCAAATGATTTTCAATTTTTCGATGTATTTCCTGTTTTAACTGAATATTTTCTGCCAGTTTATCCATTTGTGTTTCAGGGAACCCACCACCAATAAACAGACCATCTATGTCATATGGCAGTTTTTGATCGTTTATGGTATCAAATTCAACGAGTTCCGCGCCGCATTCTCTAAATGCATCAAGATCATCCTGATAGTAAAAGTTAAAGGCACTGTCGCGGGCAATCGCTATACGAATAGTTTTTCCGGAGTAGTTTGTAGCTGTCATTTTTTGTTGCGCGGAGAGTTCTGCAGTACCATTTGCGATACTCTGAATTCTTTCCAGATCAACCTGACTGGCGACAATTTGTCCGATAGTCCTGATTTTCTCCTCAACTTCGCCATATTCACTTCCAGGTTTCAGCCCAAGATGACGTTCTGGTAGATACAACTGCTCGTTTTTGTGTACGGCACCGACAACCGGGACATCCGTATAATGCTCAATGACGCTCTGAAGTTTGCCTTCATGGCGGGAGCCGCCGACTTTGTTCAATATCACGCCGGCAATTTGTATGTCAGCGTCAAAGGATTGATAACCCAGTATCATGGGGGCGATGCCACGGGTCATGCCTCTTGAGTCAATAACCAGAATTACAGGTGTTTTACTTAGTACGGCAAGTGCTGCATTGCTGTTGCTGCCATCGAGATCCAGACCATCATAGAGTCCCTTATTACCTTCAATGATCGAGATATTGGATCCCTGGCTATGCCTTAAAAGGGAATCAAGAATTTCTTCAGAATCTGAGGTGTAGAAATCGAGGTTATAACAGGGTTTGCCTGCAGCATGAGAAAGCCAGATTGGGTCGATGTAATCAGGGCCTTTTTTAAATGGGGCGACCTTTTTCCCCATATTATTCAGTGCAGCGCACAGCCCGATACTAATAGTCGTTTTACCGGATGATTTGTGTGCTGCAGAAATAAATACGCGAGGAGTGGTCATGGTGTGCACAGTATAGCAGTTTGTGACTTATGAACCGCCAGCTTGCTAAAAAGACTACTGTAATTAACCGCAAAGGCGCAAAGATATTAAATAATTATGTTTCCAGTAATAATTATTTCTTTCATTGGCTACTTAGCGTTATTGCGGCTGAGTGATTATTTTCCTGCTGCGTAATGGGGGTCTACATCCGCATCGGCAAGGCTGACTGGTGCAAACTGCAGTATTTTCAGTGCCAGTGTGACGATGATCAGTGCGATAGCTATGCCACCTAATCCGAGCAGAAATTCTGGCAGACTAGGGGTATATGATGCAATAACACCGTCAGTAAAGCTGCTGCTTACTTCCATCCCAGGGAACAGTACCAGTGGGTAGGCCTGTCCACCGATGATGATTATATAAAGCTGAGCCAGACCACCCAGGATCACAAGTAATGATGCGATAGCAATCCATGCACGTGAAGTACCCGTTACCGGGTTGTAGAGGAGTGCGAGAGGTACCAGGCTACCCATAATTATCTGAACTACCCAAAACAGCTTGGTGTAAATGTTGTTACCGTTAAGGATAAAAGCCACAACATCATGATGTTCTGTAGCATAAAGGCCGGTGAGGTAGAAGATGGCCACCATCAACAATACAGCCGCAATGAAGATACCCAGCAAATTTTTTAGACGAAATAAAATAGCATCACCGAGTGGACGGCCGGTGCCAGAGTATATTGCCATTAGTACCAGAATGAAGATTGCCAGCCCGAATGAAAAGGACATAATAATGAACATTGGCGCATAAATCGCTGAATCATAAAGCTGGCGGGCGACAATAAAGCCGAATATTGAACCAGTACCTGTTGTTAAAATAAGTCGCCAGATAAAGGCCCCGGTTCCTGCCGCTTTAGTGAATCCATTCATTTTGCGTTCCATCATCATCCATAAATAGATAATAACTACAGCAAAGAAACCTATGTAAAGGTAGATGTTCCAGGCAAAGATTGACTTGAAGTTATAGTAGGTCATGGCCACGATGAGGCGGTCTGGGTGGCCCAGATCAAGTACCAGTATAGCCAGCCCGCCAGCAAGTAGTGCCAGGGCAAGTAAGCCGGATAAACGGGCCAGTGGTTTGTAAGCTGTTTTTGAAAATACGGATGATATAGAGGCAACATTCAGGGCACCGGAAGCTGCAACAATAAGAAAAACGGCAAACACGTGTGGTGTGCCCCAGACAATCTCGTTATTCATTCCGGTCACCCAGTGACCGTTATGTTCCATATACCAGAAGGCACCAAGACCTAGTGCGGTAATCAGCCCTAGTATGGCAACAACAGCAAGGTATCCCATGCTGTTACCATTGATTTCAGAAAAATATATTTTTTTCATTGTTGATCAAACCTATTGCTTTTTAAACGTTTAAGCCCTGGTATCTAACACCTGGATTTAATTTGAGATCAGCCCTGATTTGAGTTCCGCCATGGCGTGCAAGTTCTCGTGATATTTCGCTGTCAGGATCGTTCAAATTTCCAAATATCATAGAATTACTACAGGCCTCTACGCATGCAGGGTCTTCACTATTATCCACACGGTGGACGCACATTGTGCAACTTTCAACCGTCCCCATGCCACGTGGCGCATAGCTTCGCTGATCAGTTAATTTTTCATGGACAAATGAGCGAGCTTTATAGGGGCAGGCCATCATGCAATAACGACAGCCGATACAGGTGTGCTTATCGACCAGAACAATACCATCTTTGCGTTTAAACGATGCGCCAGTAGGGCATACATCAACACAAGGCGGGCTTTCGCAGTGCTGACACATCATCGGCAGTGTCTTTGCATAGCCAGTTTGATTGTCAGTGACTTTTACTGTGCGAATCCATTGTGCTTTTTGATTTGGGGCGGAATTTTGTTCATCTTGTGAACCTGCACCCCAGCCATTTTCATCCTGACAGGCTGTTACACAGTCGTTACAGTCATTGCAGTTGTTGGTATTTATCAGTATGCCCCAGCGTGTTTTACTGCTAACAGGCTCATCAGCAGATCGAGCCTGTGCTGTTTCTGTAAGGAAAATGCCTGGCGCAATAGCCAGGCCAGTAATGGCAGCAGCTGTTCCGCCAAGTATGGCTCTGCGTTTTTGATTTACCAATGACTTATTACTCATGTTTGTGACCTATTCATTGACCCTGAGTTCATGTTTATCTGTCGATCTTGGTGTATCTGCATGGCATTGAAAACAGTCAATCGAGACGGCTGCATATTCATGACAGCTAGCACAGAAGTGTCTTGAATCATCCACATGCACGTACTCACCCTGGTCATCCTTAACGGCATGGCAACTGATACACTGTTTCAGACTGTGTTTTGACGTGCGTATCCCTTGCTCCATAGTTTCATCGCGTTGATGGAGAATGAATTCCATGTGATTCTTACGCATGGCATCAGTCGGTTCAACGCAGATGCCTTCAGGTAACTGTACGTCAGGCAAAGGGACTTCCGCACTGGATGCCGCAGCAGACAGTAAGAAAACAAAGATTAAAAGTGCTTTAAGTAAACGCAAAATGTGCATTCTGGACCCTCGTTTATTCACCCAGACCCATGTCAATGTAACCTGTAGGGCAGACTTCGGCACAAATATGGCAACCGATACACTTTGAGTAGTCAGTAGCAACATAACGGCCCATAGTTGCCTGGTCTTTTTTGACACGATATACAGCATCCTGCGGGCAGTATATGACGCAATTATCACATTCAAAACACATGCCACAGCTCATGCAACGTTCAGCTTCAGCGACTGCGCTTTCTTCTGACAGTCCCTTCATTCTCTCGTGGAAATGACCCAGTACCTGGCCTGAATTCGGCACGTCTTCTTCACGGAGATTACGGTCTTCATGCTCAAAATGTCCCAGGAAAAGCTCGTCATAGTTAATAATTTCATGTTGTGAGCGGTCATCAAAGTTGTGGACGGCATAGTTCTCTTCTGAGGTGCCTGTTGAAGAGCCTTTGTCATATTCATCAGGTTCCAGACCTACTTCGACGAGCTTGTCTGACAGGCTGAAATGATGTTTATCTACCTTTGGTCGACGCGCCATTTTTTCAGCCATCAGAAATGAGTTGATGCTTTCTGCCGCGATGGACGCCTGACCAATTGCAGTAGTCAGCAGGTGAGGGCGGACAATATCTCCGGCAACAAAATGACCGGGTTTATCAACAACCTGGTAGTTCTTGTCTGCATTGATGAGATTGCGCTCGTTGGCAAAATCTTCAACGCCTGCCATGTCACCGCCCTGGCCAATGGCTGCGACAATAATGTCAGCTTCTATAACGCGTTCTGTACCTTCAGTCGGTACAGGTGTCATGCCATCCATAGTACAGTCACATACTTTTAGACCGGTTGCTCTGCCATCCTCACCAAGAATGACTTCAAGTGGCATTACACCATCATAAATGGTTACGCCTTCTTCAGTAGCGTCCGTAATTTCGTGCTCTGCAGCCATCATCTTGTCTTTTGCGAACAGAGATGTCAGCGTTGCCTCACAGGGGACTGCATTATCAGCAAGAGACTGGTCCTGGATCTCGTTGCTACTAAGGATATCTTCAGGCAGGCCGGCGTCAGGATTAAAGCCAATACGGCGAGCAACAGATACCACGTCGATAGAAGTATCACCACCACCTATACATACCAGTTTTTGCCCGGTAACTTTCATGCGGCCGTTGTTGAAGGCTTCAAGGAACGAAAGACCGTCAACACAGTTTGATGCCGCTTCCCAGCCATCAACAGGCAGCCCACGGCCAGTCCAGCAGCCAAGTGCCCAGAGCGTGGCATCAAAGTCTTTTTCCAGCTGTTCAACGCTGATGTCTTTACCAATACGTGTACTGGTTTTGACTTCGACACCCATGTCAACGATACGGCTGATTTCAGCAGCCAGCTTTTCACGTGGAATGCGATAACCAGGAATGCCATAACGCATCATGCCGCCAAGTTCTGCTCTTTCTTCAAATACAGTGACATCATGACCCATACGACGCAGTTGGTATGCACCCGCCATGCCAGCAGGGCCACCACCGATAACTGCAACTTTCTTACCAGTGCTTGCACCTGTTTCATAAGTAAAGTTATTTTCAATGGCAGTATCACCAATGTACTGCTCTACAGAATTAATGCCGACGAAATCGTCTACATGGTTACGGTTACAGCCTTCTTCACATGGCGCTGGGCAAACGCGGCCCATCATAGACGGAAAGGGGTTTGCATCTGTAGCACGACGAAATGCATATTCCTGCATAGACATATCACCGGTAGGTTTTTCTATGCCACGGACAATATCGAGCCAGCCACGAATGTCTTCACCAGCCGGGCAGCTACCCTGGCAGGGCGGTGTGCGCTGTATGTAGGTTGGACATTTGTGCGACCAGCTGGCCTGGAAGATATTCCCATGCATATCATTATCGATGTAATCACCATCTTCATATCGGCGGAAGGTGTTTTTTTGCATTTCTTCGCTTGATGTAGCCATTTCTTTAATCCTCGTGTCTCAACTTGTTTCAGTTAAAATCGTATTTATTCTTGCTCGTTGCGCTCACTGGCATCATCATCAGCGCCAGTGTCTACTTTTTCAAAATTGTCCCAGGTCAGGGCATCACCGACCAGCTGGTGCACACTGACGATCTGATCCATAGTAAATCCGTAATAGGGAACGACCTTGGAGAACTGTGACTTACAGATGGCACAGATAGCTGCCATGTGTGTGACACCCTTTTCTTCAACAACGGTCTTCAATGCCTGCATTCTCGGCAGTGCACCCTTGACTCTGATTTCCATCAGATCATCGGTAAGCAGACCACCGCCGCCACCGCAGCAATAAGTAGCATCGCCAATCGTATCCGCTGGCATATCATAAAAGTTGTTACATACAGCTTTGATAACTTCACGTGGGATCGTAAGCTGACCGCCGGGTTTTGGGCCCATACGCGTAGCACGTGCGACATTGCATGAGTCATGGAATGTCAGGGTCATGTGATCATTTTCTGAGGGGTCAATGTCCAGTTTGCCGCGCTGAATCAGGTCATGTGTGACTTCCAGTATGTGCTGAGGTACCGGGTAATTCGGGTCAAGGAAATCAAACGGACCTACCAGTGTGTTCAGAAAGCTGTAGGCAATACGCCAGGCATGTCCACATTCGCCGAATACGATGCGTTTAACACCGAGTTCGATCGCTGCTTCACGTATACGCATAGATACGCGTTGCATGTTTTCATAGCTGCCGATGAACATACCAAAGTTTCCCGCCTCAGAAGCATGGGAACTGATAGTCCAGCTCAAACCTGCCTGGTGAAATACCTTGGCATAACCAATCAGGCCATCGACATGGGGTTCAGCAAAAAAATCAGCAGAAGGGGTGACCAGCAGGATGTCTTTACCTTTCTGGTCAAGCGGTAATTTGACAGCTATACCAATATCCTCTTCAATTTCTTCTTCGAGGCCCTCAAGAGTATCAGCCAGTGCCGGTTCTGGCAGGCCGAGGTTATTGCCGATTTTATATACTTTACCAATGATTTCGTTACAGTATTTCTGACCAACACCTATATGATCGAGGACTTCGCGTGCCGCCATGGATACTTCTGCGGTATCGATACCATATGGGCAAAAAACAGAGCAACGACGACATTGAGAACACTGGTGGAAATAGTTATACCATTCGTTGATGACATCTTCGGTTAATTTGCGTGCACCGATAAGTTTTTCCATGCCGAACTTTTTAAGAAACTTACCTGCCGGTGTATGGTAGTAGCGGTAGACACTACGCAGTAGATCCTGGCGTGCAACAGGCATGTTTTTCGCGTCAGTAGTCCCTAAGTAGTAGTGGCATTTATCCGTACAGGCACCACACTTTACGCAGGAATCAAGAAAGACTCGCAGGCCTTTATATCTTTTTGTGAGATCGGCAAGTTTGTTGACTGCGACATTTTCCCAGTCATCAACTAATTCGCCCGGAAACCCCAGGGCTTCCTGGTGATCAGGCTTGGCAATAAATGGCCCGTTACTTTCCATCACCCCTATCTGAGGTAGTGGAACCTCAACATAGTCTTTTAATTCTGGAGTTTCAAAATCTGCCACTTGATTATCCTTGATTCATTAAAATATCAGTTAGTTACAGCTAAAACTTAACTCTTTCTGGTAGCATCGAGTTTAACGGCCCAGGGTGCAATATGGCGTTTCTTTCGGGCATTATCGACCTGGTAACGAGTTGGGCTGAAAAAGACACCCGGCACGTGTAATAACTTGCTGAACGGGAATATCAACATCAGGCTGACAACCAGTGAGAGATGAATAATTAATGGTGTGTCGCCAGGCAGAGGTTGAATATCAAAGCGCATCAGGCCTAGAAAAAAGGCCTTTACTGCAACAATGTCAGTGTGCGAGATGAATTTCATCATCAGGCCACTGAGGCCAATAAATATCAACATCAGCAGCATCAGATAGTCTGATGGTGCTGAAATATATCTAACACGCGCAACAGTTATGCGGCGTACAAATAAGCCTACTAAGCCAATAACCATGGCGTAACCGGCATATTTGCCGAATGGCTGAATCAGGTTTACCCACCACCATACAGGTTCCTGGAAATAACGGAGATGACGCATAAGTACCAGTAACAGAGCAAAATGGAATATCCAGCCAAAAATCCAGATCCATTTATTTGCTCTGAACAGACTTTTAAAGAGGACTACTTCCTCGACCATGCGAAGTACGACACCTGATCTTGTAATCGGTGCCGGCATAACCGGGATCTTTAGTGGTGCCGGTGTGGTCGCGTATTGCCAGATTTTATAGCCAAGGCCAAAAATTATTACGGCCGTAGCAAAATAAAATAATCCTGCGAAGAGTATTGTCAGGAATGACATGTCTCTGAAGCCCCCAGTAAAAAGGTCAAAATAAAATAATTCAATGAAGTAAGAAGGGGACTAGTGTCCCCTCCTGAAACAGGTATATATTAAACGCAACCTGTAGGCTTAGGCAGACCTGCATATTTACATGCCTGTTTAGCCGGGCCGTAAGGGAACAGTTCATATAGATATTTGCTGTTACCCTTATCTTTACCCAGACGTTTGCCAATGGCTTTAGTCAGTACACGAACAGCTGGAGCAATCTGATACTCTTCATAGTATTCACGCAGAAAGTTAATAACTTCCCAGTGTGCATCTGTCAGTTCAGTATCATCAGTAGCAGCCAGCGCTTCACCGAGATCTTTGTTCCATTCACCTAGATTTACCAGGTAACCTTCTTCATCTGTTTCGTAGGATGTTCCGTTTACTTCTATAGGCATGTTAGCCTCCTGAATAATGAATTGATAATTAAGTACTAAATCAGAGCCAGCTGTTAACTTTGTCATACTCGGTGACGAGGTCAACAAAACCTTCGTAGTCAACAACTTTGACTCCTTCAACGATACCGTCTTCCTTCATGCCGCGAGCGCTGAGGTCAGGGCCGAGCACATAGACAGAATGCGAATTTTCTGCAGCTTTAACAGCATTGGCAAAACTGTTGCCTGCTGTAGCTGCATATACACCGTCTTCAATAAACAGTATGGCATCGCCGTCGCTGATTACTCTCAGGCAGCTATCTAAACTGTTACGGTCAAACGGTGATTTATTAATGGTATGAAGTGTAGACATAATAATCTCCGTTAGAATGTGATGACGACTTCTTGATCAGCCATAACGGCTGCAAGTTCTTTACTGGAAACCAGATGAATTGAGTCTTTTTCAGCCCAGTCATCATCTTCATCTTCCCAGACCAGGTGCTGTAGGTCATCAAGTGTCAATCCACGAGCTTCAAGAGATTCTTTCTCGATGTAGATGTTCTTAATTTCATAGTCACCCAGTGCAGAGTAGGTCGGCGAGAAATTTTTCATACCGATACCATCTGTATTCTGACCCTTGGTCAGCTCATATACACCGTCATCCATAAAGACCAGTGCAACCTCCTGCTCGAAAGCAGCACTGATGAGGACAACTTCCAGTGATTCCAGCGCGTAAATACTGCCGTATGGTGCTTTACGGTTTACGAACATGAATTTTTTAGCCATTTTCTGTCTCCCTGCTCAGTCGCCGAATACAACCAGACGGTCCGCTTCAATACCGGCTTCGATCAATTGACCAAGGCCGGATATACGAAAACCTTCTGCGATATTGTTAGCATCTTTACCCTGACGTTTGGCCTCGTCTTCATCAAGTAGACCTCGACGCTGGGCAGCTGCTATGCAGACTACAAGGTCAAGTTCATGTTCTTTTTGAAGCTCAGTCCACTGCTGGGTGATATTTCGATCATCCTGCGGTGGTATTGCCAGGCGCGTCGCGTTATTGACGCCATCGTGATAAAAGAAAACACGAAATATTTCATGCCCCTTTGCCAATGCAGCTTTGGTAAACTGATACGCAGAATCAGATGCCTGATGCTGGTAAGGCCCTTCATTTATCTGTATAGAAAGTTTCATAATATAAGTCCTGAAAACAGATTAGAAGCGAATATGAGTTGAAGCGTTCAGCGTGTTACGCGAGCCACGCCAGTTATCAATGTGGTACTTCGTGAACGGTAATCCTGTCTTTTCAAAGAACTGAGGCCAGCCAATACGTTCAATCCAGTCATTAATACGTTCCCAGTCTTTGGCGTCAGCTTTGTATGTGTTAAGGATCTTCTTAACAATAGCTGTCGCTTCAGGCCAGCGAGGTGGATTATTGGGCACGCCAGCTGCAACAAGACGCTGAAATGTAGGCTTGCTACGTGCGTTGGAGTGATTACCACCAACCCATATCGCCAGTTTTGAATGCTCAGCATCGTTGATCTGCATAGGAGGGCAGGGAGGGAAGCAGGCACCGCAGCAGATGCATTTCTTTTCATCTACTTCAAGTGAAGGCTTGCCATCAACCATTGCCGGGCGAATAGCCGCAACAGGGCAGCGGGCAACAACTGAAGGGCGTTCACAGACATTGCCTACCTGAGTATGGTCGATACGTGGTGGTTTAGTATGCTGAACGTTGATCGCGATATCACCCTGGCCACCGCAGTTGATCTGACAGCAGGAAGTGGTCATATGCACACGATTTGGCATGTTGCATTCTTTGAACTCGTCTATCAGCTCATCCATCATTGATTTAACAACACCGGAAGCATCAGTTCCCGGGATATCGCAATGCAACCAGCCCTGAGTATGAGAGAGTGTCGCTACCGAGTTAGCAGTACCACCAACGATAAAGCCTGCTTCTTCGATCGCATCGATAAGCGGCTGAACTTTATCTTCTGAATCAACGACATACTCAACATTCGAACGAATAGTGAAATGTATGTAGCCATCGGCAAAATCATCGCCAATCTGGCAGAGCTTACGCAACGTAAAGACGTCGAGAATACGCTGGGTTGCACATTTTACTGTCCATATTTCATCACCACTGTGAGCATAGTGAACGAGAACACCCGGGCGTGGATGGTCATGATAATCCCACAGGCCGTAATTTCTTCGCATCGTTGGATGCATATACTGGAATCCGTCCGGGCATCCTGATTCAATCGGGCTACGCATTTCTTGAGCCATGTTTATCTCCTGTTATTCTTTAAATCTTGCTTACTGGCCACGAACTCATGGCCAGTGCTGTAATAATACTGGTAGATTAAGCGCTAGCTTCTTCTGCTTTGCGTTCAAACCATTTGACTGCTTCTTCGTTCCAGCCATCCATACGGACATAAGAACTCTGGCGAGGAAGAGAGATCATGTTTGGATCTACTTCTACCCCAATGCCTTCAAGGAAGTTAACCAGACCGATACGTTCAATCATTTCACCGCAGCGCTCATGCTCAAGGCCGTTTTCAGCCCAGAAATCAATGATTTCTTCAGCCAGCTCAACGATTTCTTCGTAGTCTTCCATGGTTTCCAGCTTTTTGAACGGTACAAGTACCGTTCCCATCATGTCACCAATTTTCAGTGTGCGCTTACCACCAACCAGGATAGTTACACCACGGTCATCACCAGGAGTCAGTGCTTTGTTCATAACATTGAGGCAGTGCATGCAACGTACGCAATTGCCGTTGTCTACAGTCAGAGTGTCGTCATCATTAAGCGTCATGCAGTCACTAGGGCAGCGAGAGGTTACATTATCAACTACGTACTGGCGGCCTTTTTTTGCAACAAATGCTTTAACTTCTTCCTGGTTGATTTTCATGTCATCGCGCCAGGTGCCAATAACGGCAAAATCAGAACGCTCGATAGCATTCTGGCAGTCGTTTGGACAACCTGAAATTTTAAACTTGAACTTATATGGCAGTGCAGGACGATGCACATCATCAGTGAAGTTATTCATCAGGTGACGATGAATAGCCTGTTCGTTGCAAGTAGACATTTCACAACGGGCCATGCCAATGCAGGACATGCCAGTTCGTACACAAGGACCGGCGCCACCAAGGTCAAAGCCATATTCGTTGATATCATCAAAGAAATGCTGAATTTTTTCGGTAGTAGTACCGATAAACATAATATTACCGGTCTGCCCATGGAAAGTTACCAGACCAGAACCGTTTTTTTCCCAGCTATCGCCCAGCTGACGCAACATGTCGGTGGTGTAGTAGTTACCCGCAGGTGGCTGTACTCTTATAGTATGAAATTCTTTTGATTCGACGAACTGGTCACCGACTTCCGAGAAGCGAGGGATGATGCCGCCACCGTAACCATATACGCTGACTGTGCCGCCTTTCCAGTAGCCTTTACGCGTTTCATATGAATGTTCCAACTGTCCCAGCAGGCTGTTTGCCATGCCGCGAATCGTTCCATCTTCATGGTCATCACGCAAGCGCTTGAAACCACTAATGAAGCTGGGCCATGGGCCATTTTCCAGCTCATCCAGCATTGGTGTATCAAAATGTTTATTGTCAGCCATTTTCGGTCTCCTTCAGAATCGCAATCATCCCTGTACAGGGCGCATTTTAATCTTGAGATAATAAGAATTATATGTCAGTAACTATTCATTCTGCAGAGCCGTTACTACAGTTCTGCGTTTCCACATAACTACATTTATCAAAACGCCGCTATTCTATGTTATGTGTGTGCCCATAAAGAATCCTACTCAAGGGGGGGGAGAGGATAGAAGCGTATATTACTAAAGGGGTATGACCCAGTTTTATTATGTGTAATAGAGTAGGTTAGAAGAGTGTCATTAGTTATTGTAATAAAAGGTAATATTGGTGTTATTTAGAAGGAAACGATTACTCTTAAACGTGCAATCTTATAATGTAAAATCTTATCAAGGGGAGTGCTGATACAGCATATCTTTACGTGACAACGGGATTCTTGCCCTGATGTGAGGAATTTTTCATGGAAATCTTGCGGATAAAGAATTAATTTACAGGGCTGTCCTGCGGCTTTAGCCCTATTGATCCCGTTTATTTGTCAGAAAAATCAACTGACCCGACTCTACCAGGCTGTTTCTCCCTCCTATAATGGCTCCACCCTTTACATAATGAGCCTGCACTGCTGTGAGCAAAAGCGTTTCAGCTGGCAGTGTATTAAAGTAGCGGGTGACATCAAGGATGCCGCTTGTTTCCCATGTCCCGATTTCACCGGCTAATTCGTCGACTGCGCCCACAGGGAGAATAATGCTCCGGTCAATTATGGCGATGCGCTGGACGTTTAATGATTCCGGATCAAGTTGCCAGACAGAGGCCTCAACACCATTTGAGGCAAAATTATTCAGCTGGCTTGTAGGGTCTTCCTGGATATATATCATTCCATTATCTGCCCATGTCAGGTTGTCAGGGCTGCGAATACCCTCATCCTGGTTATTGATATCATCTGAATCATAGGCGATGCTGATGACGGCTTTGAACGAGCGTGGTTTAGTGTCTGCATGATGATCAAAGTTAATATCGATGATATGGATGCTGCCCCAGTCATTGGCCGGATGGAGGAGGCCCTGCCCGGTATCGGCAAACACTGCGCGTCCGGGATTGGCTGGATCATTGTGCAGATCTTCTAGGCGTGAAAACTGGAAACAACCTTTGTTTATGGCAGATTGGCATAATGTACTGCTATCCGGGTAACCTTGCCGGTCATAGCCATCTTTGCCTGCCTGTTGCGGCATACGATTGTAGAGCGGGATGAAATATCCTCCTGATGTATTTCCCGTTTTATTAAAAGTTTCCGGACTGATATGGCCTGCATTCGATTTCCAGCAATATAATTGCCCTCCGCTCAGGCCGTTGCGTGACAGGAAATTCCTGTCCTCTTCCGGTCCCGAAGATATCCTGCCAAGATAAAGGTAAAGCGGAGCGGGGGCTGTGTCATCACCCATTAACAGGGCGATGGTATTCTGGCTTCCGGTTTCTATTGGTGTAACATTCTCCCAGGCACCTCTGCCCAAATCCGGTGCAGCGTGCAATATCCTGTTTTTAACGTCCAGAACCCATATTGTCCCTCCGTGTGGATGTCTTCTGGTACTGGTTTCCTCACCAGCGAAATAGATATCATCGGAGAAACCAGAGGCACCAGCCTGAACACTGCGGCCGGAGCAAAATCGGGACAGCCCTTTTTGCTGGTTAAAGGCTTGATGTGTTTCTTCATTGATTTGTGTGGAATCGCTAACAGGTTTTGCCTCACGATCATATATGGTGTCGTAGGCGAGTCCTGCATTTGTAAACTTGAAATTATGTGTTTTGGCTTCCTTGCGAATATCAAAAAAACTGATTCGTGCACCGGTTAGCTCGGTACCGTTAGCAAGTTTGTAGGAATATGCATCGTTTGCTTTGAGTTCATGATTAACCAGAATGCGGACTTCATCCTTCCGATGAGTAAATGCACCTATTCCATCAAGGCTTCCAGGCGCAGTATAGCCATTGATTCGGTCTCCGACTGTAAATACGGGGATTGCGTGCCACTGTTGACTGCTCTGCGGAGAAGCCGTATCCAGCATGGATGGAGCATCAGCACTCCAACCATCCCGGGATGCGCTAGTCAGAACAAGTAGGGCTATAACAGTAATGAAGGCGAATTTCACAGGATGTGTTCAGTCCTTTTACCCGGAACCAGTCACTTCTCTATTCTTTTAATTTAATCATCAGACGGCCATCTTCAACACGGATATTGTCTACACCATCAGAAAATGCCTTCCAGAAGCCCTCGCTAGTGCTAAACTCCTTCACCAGATCGATGTTCTTCATCCCGCCTAACCAGGCATTTGGAACCGGAACACCCATTATGCTGACACCTTTTAAAATAACGATGGGCTTGCCATTTTGATAAGCGACTTCAAGCCCGCCCTTTACACGAAGGGTCTTTCCCCCCAGTACCGGAAAGTCAGGATCCACAGGCACCAGGAGTTTTGCGCTCATCAGATTGCTCGACAGATCAATAGCCAGCTTTCGTGCCAGGTCAGTATTTTTTGCCAGCAGGGCATTGAGTTCTCGCTCAGTTAGACTGACTTCACGTGTTGCGTCTACTTCACTGTAGGCCTCAGGATTGAGACTACCATCGGAACCAAATTCTGATGGCTGGCCGGTTGTTTGCCGATCTGTGTCCGGAGCAAAGCCAAGCTGTTTAAGCTTGCTGTTGAGCACCAGTTGTTCTTTCTGTTTTAATACCACAGGTTTGAAATCTTTAGCGAAAACGTAAGTCCGTACGGCCCAGTAGGTCGCTCCAGCGGTAAGCAAGATTGTTGCTAAAACAATCCACACCACATGCGACAGGCGAAGCCCCTGTTTCGTGTCTTTAGTCGAAGTTTCGAGAATTTTTTCAGTCATGATACGATTCTGCCGTAGTTGTAGTTTGTCTTCAATCTTTATGCTTTCACTTTAGGGTATCTCTATTAATTCTGGAAAGAGCAGATTGCAATCCAAATTGTACATATCAAGACAAGGGTCGCACGAAATAGCTAGCTATTGCGATGATTCTTAAAGCAGAGAGGGACGATTTGGGATGTAAGATGAATATCTATGGATTATTAGAGATGCCCTTTATCTTTACAAAAATCGGTAATTGATTTCAGGCTGCCGGGCTTTCCTGCCAGGCTTGTAATATCAATTTCATCATCCTGATTTTTAATTGACGCAAGCTCTATCCAGCTGATTATGTCATCAAGTACCCGTTGTGCCTGCAAATCTCTGTTGAGCATGTGATAGCCATTTTCGTAAAAGATAGTATTTCTCTGCATAGCCTGTGGAAGTGTATTTAACCAGCGACAGATGGGTTTCCCTGGCACAATTTGATCATGTTCTCCGTACAGTATCAGTGATTTTTGTGTCAATCCCGAAGTCGAGTCTGCAGCCAGATCCATAAGATTTGTCACGCCATATAAAACATCCACCCGCGTTGCCTTAATGACTAGCGGGTCACGTCCCATAGCGCGCAGCATCTCGATATTGTCGGAAGGTATCAAATCGAGTCCTTCACCGGTTAATTTCTTTGCAGGAACAGTATGAGCCGCCAGCCAGAGCAATGTTCGCTGATACCAGGGCATGGTCTGGCGTGACCAGATGGCTGGTGCAATCAGGATGGTCCCATCTATCCCGTTTTCTCCCTCATTGAATTCGGCTATTGATGCCAGCAGTACTGCGCCACCCATGCTTTCGCCAAGCAGGAATAACGATTTGTCGGGGTATTTCTCACGTAAAAGTCGAATAATCGCCCGATTATCGCTGATCATGCGTTGGCTGCCATGCCAGAAGCCATGTCCTTTTGTTGCCCCGAAGCCTCGCTGATCATAGCTGAATACCAAAATATTCCGGTCAGCAAGATATTTTCCGGTTGATTCAAAACCATAGCTGTAATCATTCAGGCCGTGAATTGCCAGGATGATCGCCTTACTCTTTAATGGGTTTCCCCAATGGCGAACAGGAAGGAGATAGGTATCATTCATTACCGCCTTGACATCAAGGAGTTGCGGTGCCATCCGGGATGACTCGGCAGGAAACACGTAGGGTTTAGCACAGCCGCTAAGCAGGGCTGTAAGCATAATCAATACAGGAATAAAGCGAGTAGTTGGAGCGGGCGTATGATTTGTATACATGCTTCAAGAATAACAGGGTGCTTGCAATTTTAGGAAGCTATCTGGCAACATGGAACCGGATATTAAAAAAAAAGATGGATTCTGGTTTTTCTCAAGAGGATACAACTGGTGAACGAACCTGTTACATTTAGTATGGACATTGACCCCGGGTTACGTAAGGAACTCATAAAAATGGCAGCTTACAAGGAGGTTTCTCTTTCGAGCTATGTGATAGAGGCAATTAAACTGCAGCTAAATCTCGACAAGGGTCATCAGTTTGCTGAGAGAAATGTCGCACAGGCTAGTGTCTCGCCAGAGGAAGCTGCAGTAATCCTGAAAGAGTTTATTGAGGCATCCGATAGTCGCGGAGATAAATAGAACCCCTTAATACGTCAATTTAAATTCAAACATAGCATTGTAGTGATTTGCCTTTTTTTCCGTGTAGTATTGCGCGTTAGTTTCAATCTCAATTTTATATTCACCAGGGCTTATTTCTTCTAGAAGTATCTCATCTTCCTGCACAGCGACATCACCAAAATAATCATATTCATATTCATATTCATGCTCATCACCAGAATGAAGGTTCGTGATACGAACCAGGTACCGGATGAAGGTATGAAAATCATAGTCATCGGGTATATCTTGAGGCACTGGTGCATATAGACCAGACAGAATTTCACTGCCGGCTAAAATTTTCCAGCTTGCTGTCAGGTCATTGTCTTCAATTGTCCCCCTGAAATACTCCACCTTAATGGAGTTTTTTCCGACTGGAGAGCTATCCTTGTAATCAATTTTTCCCACATCGACCAGCTCATTCAGTTGCTGTTCGTTCCATGTCATACCATCTGGTTTAGCATCTACCTTTGTGGCATAGGGGGAATCTGGCGAATTCCCACTGACAGGAGACTGGCGATTTGCATAATATTTACTGGCAAGCCAACCAACGCTGAAGGCAATTATTACAAATGATAGAAGGAATGTGATTAAACCAGCGAGACTAAAGCCTGTTTGAAATACTTTGTTCTTCATTGTGACAAAAAGCTTACAGTTCGCTGCTCAAGGTAAGAGTAAAAAGGATTGTATCTCAAACGCAACATATCACCGGCAGGAATACTTAGTATTCTCCGTTCACCTCTGGATGCCATCAGGCCAATATGTAAGCTATCATTTACTTCCGGATGACTGCCATAAAGTGAATCGTTTGCTGAAAAAGGCAGGGCAATATGTGACAGCGAATAGACATGCCCGGGCCATGATAAACCCAGTTTTCTCGTGTCTCTTGCATTACCCCTGTTTATGTTCGATTCATGAATTATAAGGCTATCGGCCGATTCATTTGTTAATAGTGACACTGCAAAGTTCAGGTCTTGTTCATTCATCAATATTTTTATCCCAACCTCTGGATCCTGGTCCAGAAAAGGGATGACATTATTGTTTCGATTTATGTCAAATATTACGAGCTCATTGCCCTTATTTCTCAGCTTACTTAACAAAGACCTGACCACTGCAGATGTAGAAACTGTTGCATCAACAGCAGAAAGGAAGACCAGGGTTGACGGGAATTCAGCCAATATTTTTTGATTTTCCAGGCTTTTCAGCTTATCGCCGATTGCAATCGTTAGCCGGTACATTAGATCCCCGGCATTGACTGCAAATGATGTGTATTTATAAGGATCGTATTCCGGTCCAATCGAGTTCCAGGCAAGTTTTCCAAGGCCGGGAATAGCGGATAGACGGGATTGCCAAATGGCCAGAGCAGCGGCAGAAGATACGCCGATAGCAGGGGAAATTAGGATCAGTGACTTTGCTCGAGGCAAGGATGTATCTTGCAGGGCGTCCAGTGAATAATTTACAGCCTGCGCTGCACCCATTGAATAACCGATGATATGAAATTCTGATGATTGAGTAATTTGATTGCTGAGGTGGATTGCTGCAATTTTTACAGCGGCTGCCATGTCCTGCCATTTACTCTCTACCAAACTGGAAGGAATGGTGCCGTGGCCAGGCATCCTCAGGCCGAGTACATAGTAGCCTTGTTTATGTAATGTATTCGCCATAGCACGCAGGCTGTAAGGGGAGTCTGATAGCCCATGCAACAGCAGTATACCTGCCCTGGCTTCATCCTGCTTCAGCTCAAAGCTTCTATTCCAGTTGGTATCATAGGTTGTCGGATCGGCCAGGCTGCCTGAGTCATAGCGGATTAACTGAAATTGCTGTCTATTGGTCTTTTTTCGATAAATTTTATCCTGCAGCTCATCAAATAGTTTGTTTTCCAATGATAAATAATCACTAAATGAGTTGATTTCAGGTAACTTCTTAGTGGTGAATTCCTGTTTTAGATGAACCGTGTGCCAGGGGAATAGATCAGGGCCGCTCAGCATTGTATAGATGTAAAAAAGGATAGCACCAAGAACGCTACCGATAGAGGTATAGGCTATGGCGATTAGAATTTTTCTTGTCATTATTGAGGGGACCTTTGGTCAATTATGTCATAAATCAGCCTGTCAGCCCCGTAGGGTAAGGCAAGAAGGACAATTTTCTCAGGTGATTGGCACAAATCTTCTGAATATGAAACAGTTTGAACGGATCGTTCTCCACATTCATTGTTACCTGACGAAAAAAAAGATAGGCGGTCGAAGATGGCCGATGAAGTGCTGCTCTTTTACGTCGAACGTGATCTAAACTTAGACCGAATAAGGATGCTTTAAGATATTACTGACACAATCTCCTGTTTAGCATAACAGGCTGATGACAGGATACAGAATTAATTAAGGACAACGAGATCAATGTTTCGACGCAAGGATAGTGAAGCAAGCAGCATAAGCATGTTCGTCGAAAAAAAGACCAGGATGTTCAAATCAAAAGTAGATTTTGCCCTGCATGGTCAGCATAAACACTACTTTAACAAGAGAGAGTCGCTTGATTCTGCGGCAAACCCGGCTTGTAAAATCTGTGGCATGTTGCTCTCGGATTATAAAATTCAGAAGAAATTTGAGGCACTAAATAAAGAGATTAAGGAGCGGAATCAAAAATAGTACAGTCAAGGGCTAGCTCTATAAATTCACATCCGGTAAGCACAGGCTTCCTTAGAAAAATATCAGATAAATTATTCCTGCATATAAGAGATATTTCACGGTGTAGTAAAGGCGATTGTTGTATTTTTTCAGGCGTTTGCCCGCCAACCTGACCTGATAGACATAGTGAAATGCCCTGTTTAGTATGCCTACCTTGTCGGTATCAGAATTTTTTGTTGCTGCAGCGGCCACGACAATACGGCCGAAAAACCGATTAAACCACCGTGCAATCGGGTTATTCATTGGGCGTTCTACATCGCAGAAAAAAATCAAACGGTCTTCTTTCGTGTTGTTTTCAGCATGGTGGATAAATGTTTCGTCAAAAAAGACATCCTCGCCGTCACGCCAGGAATAATTCTCGCCATCTACTCGAATAAAGCAGTCATCCGAGTTAGGTGTTGTAAGACCCAGGTGGTAACGAATTGATCCGGCGTAGGGATCACGATGCCGAACCAGCGTTGCATCAGGTGGCAGCAGGGTAAACATTGCAGCCTTTACCGAGGGTGTCTGCTTAAGTAATTCAATTGTTTTTGGGCAAAGTTCCTGTGCCGATGGAAGATAATCCTGATACCATTTCAGATAGAAGCGTTTCCAGCCAGTTCTGAAAAATGAATTGAAGGCCAGGTCATCGAGTTTTTCTGACTTCTTTACCTGGCCGACCTGTGCGGCGTTGAGTGCTTCATCTCGTATAGTCTGCCAATTTTCTTTGAATACCCGCATTTCAGGAAAATAATCGCTTTCAAGATAAGGCTTGTTCGGGACACTGGAAAACATATACATGATACTGTTGATCGGTGCCATGAGAGTCGAATGACAGGTCAGCTGTCTGAAAAAGCTGTGCCTGACTTTGCCGCGGAAATGAACATAGATAGCCGACAGGATAAAAAAGTAAAGTATCAGTAGCTTTGGTGTAAAAAAATCTGCCATTGTGCCTCTTCAAATGCCAATAGGTGGATATATGCTGGTTTAGGACTGTTTTCTACCTTTTCAGGGACCTCTGTGATTAATAATGGCTGTTGTTAGCTATCTAGCAATAGCCCATAGAATCAGGTACCGTAAAATGGCGCTATTATAGGCGTCCTTGCAGTATTTCACCATGACTTGCGTCAATACGAGAAGTGGACAATTTAAAATACAATATCAGGGTGCCTGGATATTAATTTGTCTATTTTGCTGATAAAGTTGAATTATTGGACTATGTATATAGCTACAGACTACCTCCATAAAAAAACAAGGGGATTTAAATACGATGACGACTGAAACGGACGCCCAGATAAAAAGTATTTCTGAGGAAGAACAGGAATATCTGGAACGCACAGCACTACTTGGACTGGAGTATGTGCTTGCGGACTTTGTTCGAGAATTTCAGAGTGCAACACGTCGCTGGGAGAAGATTGCCTGGCCGGCAATGATTATTTTTGCAATACTCGCTTTTTCAGGGTTCTGGTTGATCTACAGTATTACCGAAGACATGCACAAAATGGCTGGGAGTATTGACCCGCAGATGAGTCAGCACCTCGGCGATATGTCAATGAATATTGCCACTCTTACCGAGAATATCCAGAATATGGACAAGACTATTACCCAACTGAGCAACAATGTCAGTCAGATGAATACTAATGTTGCTAGCATTGATGGTGCAATTCAAAGTATGCGTGGTGATATAAAACACATGTCGGTCAATATGTCACAGATGAACCAGTCAATACATACCATGACCTGGACCACAGGTGTAATGTCTGAAGATATGAACCGCCTGCAGAGAGATATGGGCAAGCCAATGCGATTTATG
The DNA here is from genome assembly GCA_048550195.1 of Arenicellales bacterium. Lineage (GTDB taxonomy): Bacteria > Pseudomonadota > Gammaproteobacteria > BMS3Bbin11 > BMS3Bbin11 > BMS3Bbin11. The sequence goes on along the minus strand of JBLYYR010000207.1, from coordinate 3,012 downwards.
AATAATTTTCTACCGTAGCAGGTTCTGAACACATAAGCCGTACCTTGGTGCTACATGATGAAGCGGCCACTGACAGATAATTTACCAAAAACACTTGTTGTAGTATCGGCCCTTCTTCTAACCGCCTGTGTCAGCACACCTGAAATCCGTGTCAATGTGGATGAGAGTACTGATTTTTCCATATTTCAGACTTATGGGTTCATCGAACCACTGGGAACAGACAAGGCAGGTTACACCACGCTAGTATCAAAATATCTCAGGCAAGCAGTCAGCCAGGAACTTGAAAATCGTGGCTATGTGTATTCCAGTTCACCTGATCTATTGGTCAACTTTTATACCCGCCTTGTGGAGCGCACCTATATCACCTCGGCACCAACGCCTGTTTACTATGGTGGATACTATAATTATCGTCATGGTGTATATGGCGTTTATCCTGGATACGTTTTTCGTCCCTATAGCTACAATTACCAGGAAGGCACGGTTAATATCGATCTGGTTGATGCACAGAAAAAACAAATGGTATGGGAAGGCATTGCAGTAAATGTGGTTGACTCAGAAGAGCTCAATAACCCGCAGCAGGCATTTCAAATGGTTATTGCAGCGATCTTTGAGCAATACCCTTATCGGGCAGGTAGTTCGACCCCTGTGCAGGACAGGAAGTGACAGCACACATTTTATTCAGGATTGAATGCATTAATCGGTAGCGGGCAGTGTTTTAATAATGATCAGAGAAGTTCCACAGCTTTCGATATATCCGGCCGTTTTTAAATCCTTGAGTATGCGGCTGACCATTTCACGAGAAGCACCAATCATATCGGCAAGCTCCTGCTGGGTAGGCTTTGGTTCAATTATTCGAATACCATTAATTTCCTTGCTTAGTGACAGAAGTGTCATGCTGAGTCTGTCATGTACATCCATTAAAGCAAGCCGCCTTTGCGACTCGGTTGCTTCACGTAAACGCTTTACAAGTACCTGTAGAAAGCTGGCATTCATTTCCGGGTTGTTGTCCAGGCACTGCATTAAATTTTTTGAAGATATTACAGAAAGCTGGCAGGCACAGAGGGTAATTGCCGAGGCTGAGCGGGGTTTTTTATCTAAAAAAGCGAGTTCGCCAAAATAGGCGCCGGGTCCAAGATTTCTCAGCAGCATCTCTCTGCCATTATCATCGCTGATATAGATTTTGACCTTTCCTGTATTAATTATATACAGTGAGTCTGAGTAATCCCCTTCAGTGATGATTACACTGTTTCTGGTAAACCTGAGATGTTGAAGTCTGGATGATAACAACTCAAGATGCTCATCCGACATATTAGAAAACAGGGGAATGGAAGTTAGGGCAGTATTCATTTCAATCCATTGAGTGAATAGTCTGATGGTGCGAATTATTTTGTTATGCTTCAAGGCTACCCTGGAACCACAATCTTGTTATTATGCATGCAAGATAACCGAATGCAAAATAAGAATCCTTAATGGGTATTGTGGGTATTATGGATATTGAAGTAATTGAAAAGAGGGACAGGAATTGGTCTGGTATTTTTTCCAAGTAAAGCATCATGAAACATCAATGAGGACCTTAAGTATTTTTCTACTGCGGGCTGGTTTATGCTTACTGTCTGCAAACGCATTTGCAGAAGATGCTGCTATACATCGCGATAACTGGTATCTGTCACAGCCTGACGAGTATGCGACTATTCAGTTATCTGGGCATGCGAACGAAGAAGCTGCGATAGCCTACATAAAGAGCTCTGGCTTGTCTGGTGATACAGGTTACTATCAATCCTTGTATAAAGAGCAACCCTGGTATGCCGTAACCTCGGGTGTCTTTCGTAACCTGGTTGAAGCACGTAGCCACCTAAAGTCTTTACCTGCTGATCTTCAACAGCATGCTCCATGGCCGCGTACATTTATAACGATTAAATCGTTAATTAATGCAGCGAAAGACCTTCCTGATGATAACCGACCGAAAGAAACTGCAGAAAAAAACACCGCTTCGACATCCGCTGCCCGGAAAGAAGGCCAAGATAATAAAGGTGAAGAAAAGCATGAAGTGCGTAAAATTACCTCCCAGGAACGGATCATGCTGCGCAAGGCACAATCGGCATTTACGCGTAACCAATACATGAAATCGCATGATATCTGGCTGCCTCTGGCTGAAGCTGGTATCGCTGAAGCTCAGTATAGTCTCGGTTTTCTTTACCAGAGTGGCTGGGCACCTGAGCGCGATCTACATAAGGCTGTCGCATGGTACACAAGCGCAGCAGAGCAAAACGAGGCACGTGCACAGTTTAACCTTGGCGCACTCTTGCTAAACGGCGAAGATGATGTCGAAAAAGATACAGAAACTGGAATCTTATGGATTGTACGGTCTGCTGAAAACAATAACGCTAGAGCGAAAGAGTTCCTTATCGGTATCTACAGCGAAGGTAAATACGGTTTTAAAAAATCGAAGGAGAAGGCAGATTACTGGAAGTCACGGTGAGTCGGCTGAATAACCATACTCTTCCCATTACAATTATTGACTAATTTAATGCTCCTATATATAAAAATTATCAAAGTTACAGTGGGGACTCTGAATGAATATCAATGTGGATGGAAAGCTTATAGAAACGAATGAACAGGGTTTTATTTGCAACCCGGCTGAGTGGTCAGAAGGATTTACCCGGGCTGTCGCAGAAAATGACGGCATAGAACTGTTTGTCGATCACTGGGAACTGATCTGGTATGTGCGGGAGTATTATGATGAAAAGCAGATAACGCCAACTATGCATAATGTTGTCCGTGAGCTGGGTAAAAAGAATGCTCGTTTCCATGATCAGAAGGATTATGAGAAACATATCTATAGTTTGTTTCCGACTGATCCCTGTCATGAGGTGTGTAAGTTGGCGGGTTTGTCTATGCCGCAGCCTGATGATTGATTTGTGCTGGCGCACGGCTGGGTTCTCTTTCTTTTTTATTTATTTTCTTGAATTAACCCGTGTTTTTCGCCCTTTATGGGCGAGTTCATTTCTTTTG
>JBLYYR010000206.1:0-5628 GCA_048550195.1 Arenicellales bacterium | reverse complement strand
GACATTGGCTCTGGCACCTCAGCGAACAGCCTGAAAACAATTCACGGTGGCTTGAGGGCACTGCAACGACTCGACTTCAGGGAAATGCGGGAATACATACGTGAGCGCAGGGCACTGATGAGGATTGCGCCACATCTCGTCACACCCATGCCCTGTATTATGCCCACCTACAGGTCACTCTCTCAAAGCAAGCTGTTTACCGGTATTGGTTTGAAGTTATACGATTTTATTGCTTTCGACAGAAACAGGGAGCTTGATGAGTCGCATGCTATTCCTTCCTGCTCAATTATCACGCGCAATCACCTCAACAGGCTTGCCCCCAACCTTGATCGCACCGCCTCGACAGGAGGGGCATGCTGGATAGACGGGCAAGTCTACAATTCCGAGCGATTGACACTGTCCTTTGTAATGTCTGCCGTCGAGGCTGGAGCGGATGTCTTTAACCATGTCGAAAAAACGGCATATGTTACAGAACGAGGCAAAATTTCAGGTGTCACTGCAAGAGACAGGCTTACTGGTGAGACCCTGAACTTCAATGCCGGTGCCGTAGTTGACTGTACTGGCCCCTGGGCAGTTCAGGATGACCGGTTTCGGGAAAGCACACAGAGCAAGGGACCTGAAATCATGGCGCGCGCGGTCAACCTCGTCTGCAAGCGCAAGCTGTCTGACTGCGCCCTGGGCGTCAGGGCACGCTCAGGCAAAGGCGACGCCCAACGACTCCTGTTTGTTGCCCCCTGGCGAACAGGCAGTATCGTGGGCACATGGTACTACCCGGAAACCACGCTGCCTGACAGACTGACCGTCAGCCGTTCCGAAGTTGCGGACTGCCTTGACCAGATCAACAGTGTCTTCCCTTCATTGAAGATTGATTATGATGATATATCACTGGTACACATTGGCATGCAGCCTGCGCACCGGGGCAAGGGCAGTGACGGTGAACCGGATGTGTGGCGGCACTCCAGGATCCTGACCCCGGATGCACGGGCAGGACTGGATGGCCTGTACTGGGTTCAAGGGGTCAAGCTGACGACGGCACGGGCGACGGCAGTCGAGGTCATCAACCGGGTCACACGCAATCTGGGCAAATCTATCAAGCCATCGAGCACACATGAAACTCCTCTGTACGGAGCTAACTTCCGGAGTTATGAGCAATACCGGCAGGACTGCATCACCCGGCTGAAAGATCGCCTGCCGGAAGCGGTTATCCTGCGGTTGCTGGCCAACTATGGAAGCAATACCGATCTCATTATGGAGCTGGTTGAGCAGGACCCGTCGCTCGGCGAACCTGTTCCTGGCACCGCGGATACGATCAAGGCCGAGCTGCAGTATGTACTCGGCAAAGAGATGCCCGTTACACTGTCGGACCTTGTGCTGAGGCGTACGGATATCGGCTCATTTACATGCCCCGGCCGGGATACACTGGAATTCTGCGCAGAGATGATGGCCAGGCATGCTGGCTGGCACGAGGATGAACGCCGCAGGAACATGGACGAACTGTTGCAGCACTACCCCGACTGGCAGTGCAGCGGGGATTGACAGCGCCACTGGAAAATCATGACTGGACAGGCAACATGAATGCAGACAGGAAAATTGCCGTTACCGGTGCCACAGGCTTTCTGGGCCAGCACCTGTGTGAACGTCTTCTGAAGGATGGATACCAGGTTTCCATCCTGGCACGCGACCCCGAGAAAGCAAAAGTCTTCGCGGGCAGGGTCGCAAAGACTGTAATCGGCGACATTACGGACAAGGGCGCCATCGCCGAACTGGTTGAAGGTGCAGATCTCGTGGTCCACCTGGTCTCCAATTTCAGGACCGCATCCGGACCACCGGAAAGCTATATCAGTACCAATTTAAAGGGCACCGAAACCGTGCTGGAGGCAGCGGACAATGCCGGCATCAAGCGCCTGGTGCATTGCTCCACTATCGGCGTGCATGGCAATGTAAAATCGACACCGGCCAGCGAAGACTCCCCGTACAATCCGGGTGATCTGTATCAGGAAACTAAAAGGGATGCGGAACTGGCATGCCACCGGGAGATGGAAAAGGGCAAGATGGAGATCGTCATCGTCAGGCCCTGCTCTATGTACGGCCCCGGTGATTTACGCATGCTGAAGATGTTCAGAATGCTGGCAAAGAACCGGTTTTTTCTGGTAGGTCCCTGCAGGGAAAATTTTCATGCCGTCTATATTGACGATATCGTTGAAGGGTTTATTCGGGCAATCACCGTTCCGAACATCGGCGGGGAAACATTCATTATCGGTGGCCCCGGCTACCTGCAGCTGGATGATTACATTAAAACTGCCGCGAATGCCGTGGGTGCCTCACCCCCAAAGTTGCGGTTTCCCTACTCATTATTCATCTCGGCGGCCTGGTGCTTCGAAATGGTCTGCGTGCCGCTGCGAATCGAGCCACCCCTGCACCGGCGGCGTGTACGCTTCTTCAAGAATAACCGTGCCTTTAACATCGACAAGGCACGCAAGATCCTGGCTTACGAGCCAACCGTTGACCTGGAGGAAGGCATGCGCAGGACGGTCGACTGGTACAGGGATAACGGATACCTTTAAAATGAAGCTGAAAAAAATTGCCCAGAGATTCCTGGTCCCGTCGTTTGTAATAACGATTATCTATGCCGTCAAGTACAAGTGCATGGTAAGTCCACGCGCGGAGGTGGAACTGAGTCCGCTACTGAAAATCGGTAAAGGTACGCAGATTAGTTCATTCACAAAGATTAAAGCAACAGATGGCCCTCTTACTATTGGCGCCAATGTAACAATTGGCAGCAATAGCTTTATTTCGGCGGACAGAATGGGCGTCGCAATTGGCGACCACACCATGTTTGGTCCAAACGTATCTGTTGTTGGCAACAATTATCGCTTCGATCGCCTGGATATCCCCATGATTCAGCAGGAGAAAACATCGGAGGGTATACGAATTGGAAATGATGTATGGGTCGGAGCTGGCGCAATAATTCTTGATGGTGTAACTATTTGTGATGGTGCAATTGTCGGGGCAGGCTCTGTTGTCACTAAAGATGTCGGAGAATATGAAATCGTCGCAGGAGCGCCCGCAGTTTTGATGAAAAACAGAAAAAAACCGAGCTGATGATAACGGTGGAGACCATGGAAAACCATTCATAATGACTCAAATAATCTTCAATACCGCTCACACAACCCGGCGTTGCAACGCTTTTACAGCCAGGTATTATACGAAATACCTTTCACTCTCGTGCACCGCCTTACGAACCAGCAATGAACCGTGGACTCAGCCCCAGCACACAAAATTCGAATTATGATCCAGTTATTATTGTGAGGTACAAATAATGAATAAAAACTACTTCAGCGTACCTTCCAGGCTGTATAAACTAATTTCGAAAAGAGGTTTCTATAGCATATTTATACGGCTGGCAAAGGTTCTCTCTCGCAAAGGAATTTATGAATTTCTCAGTGCTGAATATTCCAATATAACCGAAGGCAGCAAAGTTCTGTCAATAGGTGCAGGAGGCGAAATCAACTCGATCCTGATGGAGCACCGAACTGACAATGGTTTCGATGTAATTACCATTGATATCGACGAGAACAGGAATCCGGATATTGTTGGTGATGTCTGCACATGTGATTTTGGCGACATGCTCTTTGATGTCATTATCATGGGTGAAGTTCTTGAACACTTGCACTCACCCCATTTAGCTATCGATAACATTGCATCGGCATTGAAACCAGGCGGTAAACTTGTAATCACTGTCCCTTTCATGTTTCCAATACATGAGCGCCCACATGACTACTACAGGTACACCCGTTATGGCTTACAATACATACTTAAAGAATTTGACTCGGTACAGATAAAAGAGAGAAACGGTTGGGCTGAAGCCATTAACGTGCTTTTCGTGAGACTTGTAATGGAAAAAAGCACTTCAGCGCGTATTGCCGCACCAGTGTTTTTACTGGTTGCTTTTATAAACGTTCCAATTATGCTGCTATTGAGCAAACTCATTAAAACGGACTTCATTACAAGCGGGTATCTCATTTCAGCAAGAAAGCCCGGCTGATATCACACGACGATATTTCCAGGTCCAGTACCACCAGTTAACCCCGTGTATACTCGCATAACAGGTGCAGCACTTGCAGATTACTAATCGCAGGCAATAACAACCACATGAGAACAGACAACGGATATATTCCCTCTGGGATAAGTTCAAATTGAGTCAACGATTCATGCTTAACAAGAAAGTTATTGTAGTTAGCGGCTTCCCTTTTGGAGGGACCAATGTCATCTGGAACCTGTTGCAGTCGCACCCTGATGTCTGTTCTGCAGGCAAGGAGACCAACGAACTTCTATACCCATCCCGCCGGTTTCGCTCCCCCTTCAGACCCTTGTTACTGTCTCTGTGCAACAACAAGCTAACCGCCCCATCCATTGAACGATGGATGGATCGCCGGTTTTATCGTGCAAAAATGAATAACATCAATAACCAGTTTAATCAGTATATGAACGAGAAACGCAAATACACACGCGATGAAATAGCATCTACAGCCTTGTGCCTAAAATCTCTTCACTGGGAAATTGACTTCAACCCGACATATGCCCGCATGTACGATGAAATATACTTTGTTGGGGTCGTACGCAACGGTTATGCATGGTGTGAAGGCTGGATGCGTCGAGGGGGCAATGCGAAGACGGCCGGGGAATTCTATCAACAATATTCCGATGTAATGCTGAACCAGGCGAACAGGCTCGGACGATACAAGTTCATAAAACTGGAGGACGCACTGACCGAGCCATTTGGCATTGCCGAGGAACTTTACAAATTTACCCAGCTTGAGCCAACAACCCTTCCAAAGCTGCGACTAAAGTCCAAGAAAGTTATTAGTGACCATGGAAATCATGAAGTGCGATATGGCAACGAGAACAGTAAATACTGGTTTGACAGGGATGAAATAAAAGGGATTCTTGATCCAGGAATATCGGATATTCAAGCAGCCAGGCTGGACTCTGAGAACCGCGCAATATTTTCCAGCGAAGCGTTATCGGCACTCAAAAAGTTTGGCTATGTCTGAACAAGCCTGTCAAGGCTAAACTTACTTTCCAGAACCAGGATTATGGTGAGTTCAAAAATTAGCGCACCAACGGAAACATCCGGAACATGCAGCAAGCAAATTGTTGTGCTGGGAAAACTACCTGTAATTACCAGCCAGGGCGTTTACCCACAGAATATACATTTAAAGATAACATCGGGACCCGGTATTACTGAATGTTGGATATCCCACAAGAATATTCAATTAAAAGTCGACCTGAAAACATCTGACTTTTCCACTTCCCTGGCGACAATCTGATGCCCCAGAACATTCCAGTGCCCATCAATTTCAAATTCAAACCTTGAATTATCCAGCCTGTGCCTTTCTATAAAGACAGGATGCATATCAATTACCTCGTAACCTCTGGACATTGCCTGCTCCTGAAAATAATTCCTCATCTGCCCAAAAAAACTGTGCTCTGCTCTTTCGATCTCCTCCTGAGAGAAATACAAAGTAGGCCGCATCCCGTCAATCACAAATAAAATTTGATTGCTCTCCAACCCAGACATTCGTGGTAATAGATCAAGACATTCGTTAACCCCCCTCTTGGAATCAT
>JBLYYR010000205.1:0-13552 GCA_048550195.1 Arenicellales bacterium | reverse complement strand
TGGCAGGAAAAATCTGCGCGACAGGGCGAGGCCAGCGGCAAATCCACCCAATAATTCTGGAGCACCAATGGCATAAGCCAGCCAGGCAAAAAACATTACCAGCGAAACCATGGTGACGGGGATCATTCCCGGTATTTCACTAACATTTTCAAAACGTTTGATTAGTAGTGAGATCGATTTCGCTAAAACAGGCGCAAGCAGAAAGAAAGCACCAATGAAAATTAGTATCTTACTGGAATTTATCAGATTGATTCCCCCCTGCATTGAGAATTCATACAACAGTGACAGCAGCACAACACCTAGAACATCGTCGATAACAGCTGCACCCAGGACTATTTGGGCCTCATGACTGGATTTTCTCCTGAGATCTCCTAGTACCCGGACAGTAATACCGATGCTTGTGGCGGTAAGTGTTCCACCAATAAACAGAGAAACCAGTGCTGACAGTTGAAAAATATAAAAACTGATCAGGTATCCAAGTAAAAATGGCAGGAGAAATCCACTAAAAGCAACAATAACAGCTCTGTTACCCGCACGAACCAGTTTACTGACATCCGTATCCAGTCCCACTTCAAACAAAAGCAATATAATGCCAATCTGTGCCAGCAGATGCAGCACTTCATCAGGTTCTATCCAGCCAAGCAAACTGGGTCCCAGTACAACGCCTGCAAGTAGCTCACCCACTACCGGAGGGATGTTTATACGACTGGCAATTTCACCGAACAAGCGTGCTGCCAGTAGTATGATTACTATGTTCAGGAATATTGTGTGAGTTTCCATCGGCCCATTATCGCCAATACTGGCCATCTGCACCATCAGCCTGTTTTGAGGCGCTGGAACAGGGCGGTAATATGTTGATTTTCCGTCCAAATCGGGAGAAATCACTTTGACACAAACGGCATGAATCCGTATCATTGCGCGGTTTAGTTTTATTAATATACTGGCCTCTACTATCTTTGCGATGTTAGATGGCCGTCACTACACAGACAGGGTTATTCCAATGGCAGTTCAACAAAATCGCAAGACACCATCTAAGCGCGGCATGCGTCGTTCGCATGACAGCTTGAGCAATCCGGCTCTTACAACAGATCCGGTGACAGGCGAAACACACCGTCGCCATCATATTACTGCAGACGGTTTCTATAAGGGCCGTAAAGTCGTCAATACTGAGTCTGAATAGTAGACCCGGCTATTCATACCTGTAGCCGAGTTTAATGTGGCGATCTCAATAGCCATAGACGGCCACGGTGGTGATTACGGCGTTTCGATCACTGTCCCTGCTGCACTCGCAGCATTAGCTGGCAATTCTGATCTGTCTATCATTCTGGTAGGACAGCAGGAACTTCTGGATGCTGAGCTGGCTAAACATAAAAATGACTATTCAGATCGGCTGACTACTCAGCATGCCTCGCAAATAGTAGGCATGGATGAACCACCTGCTTCGGCTTTACGCGGCAAGAAAGATTCATCTATGCGCGTTGCGATCAACCTGGTAAAAGAGGGCAAGGCCGGTGCCTGCATTAGTGCGGGCAACACAGGTGCCCTTATGGCAACGTCCCGTTTTGTTCTGAAAACCCTGTCAGGAATCAAGCGCCCAGCAATCGTAACGGCTATTCCGACTATGTTTGGCCATGTACATTTACTTGATCTGGGAGCCAATGTTGACAGCTCCGCTGAAGTGTTGCAGCAATTCGGTGTCATGGGTTCTATCCTTGTACAGTCAATTGAAAAAATGGATAAGCCAAAGGTGGGCTTGCTGAATATCGGGCATGAAGATGTTAAAGGTAATGAAACGGTCAAAGCTGCAGATGAGTTACTGAAAAATAGCCCTGTTAACTATGTTGGCTTTGTTGAAGGTGACGATATCTTCACAGCAGACCTGGATGTTATTGCCTGTGATGGTTTTGTTGGAAATGTATCGCTGAAAACCATGGAAGGGCTGGCGCAGATGATCTCATCAGTAATGAAAGAAGAGTTTAGCAAAAATATTTTTACAAAGATGGCTGGTCTCATAGCCATGCCAGTCATTAAAGCCTTACGTAACCGCCTTGATAATCGACGCTACAATGGAGCAACATTACTTGGTCTTAGAGGGACTGTGATCAAGAGCCATGGCAGTGCAGATGTATACGCCTATACGATGGCTATTGAAGAAGGTTATAGAGAAGTACAGAATCAGGTTCCAGAAATGATAGAAAAGGAATTATCCAGCACAGATTACAGTAATCCGACAAAAATATAGTAACGACTAAATGAGAACTGCATGGTGAAGAAAACAGCGTTGACTCATTCCAGGGTAATTGGAACGGGCAGCTACTTGCCTGAAAAGGTTCTCACCAATACCGATCTCGAGCACATGGTTGAAACCAGTGACGAATGGATCGTTAGCCGCACAGGTATTCGTGAGCGTCACATCGCTGCAGAAGGTGAAACAACCTGTGACATGGCAACGCATGCTGCACAAATGGCATTAGAGAGTGCGGGCATTAGTCATTCAGATATCGACTTGATCATTGTCGCAACCACTACACCAGATCTGGTATTTCCATCAACGGCCTGTCTGGTACAGGAACGACTGGGTATACATGGTTGCCCTGCATTTGATGTGCAGGCGGTGTGCACCGGTTTTATCTATGCCCTGACCGTCGCAGATAAATTTATTCGTAGCGGCAGTTCGAAAAAAGCACTAGTGATTGGTGCAGAAACACTCTCGCGCATAGTCGACTGGACTGACCGGGGTACCAGTATCCTGTTTGGTGATGGAGCCGGAGCAGTAATTGTCGAGAGCTCTGAAGAACCCGGCATCATTTCTACACACATACACTCTGATGGCCAGTTTAAGGATCTGCTGCAGGTGCCGACAGGTATCTCCAGCAATTATCAGGATGTCATGGAGGGAAATGCCTTCATAGAGATGAAAGGGAATGAAGTATTTCGCATGGCCGTCAACACCTTAGGTCGAATTGTTGACGAAACACTTGCATTTAATAAAATGAAAAAGTCAGATATTGACTGGCTTGTTCCGCATCAGGCCAATATTCGAATTATTAATGCGACGGCAAAAAAACTGGGAATGTCGCTGGAAAATGTAGTGGTCACTGTTGACAGACATGGCAACACATCTGCCGCCTCCGTTCCACTGGCATTTGATGAAGCGGTACGCGATGGCCGCATCAAGTCGGGCGAAACCGTGATGCTGGAAGCATTTGGCGGCGGTTTCACCTGGGGTTCAGTATTGTTGAAGATGTGACGAAAAAAATTTAAAGTTCATAGTTCAAAGTTCAAAGCAGAAAGCTAAAAGTAGAAAGGTTATAAGCATAATGAGCACCGCATTTATTTTTCCGGGCCAGGGTTCACAGTCTATCGGCATGATGAATTCACTGGCTGAATCCTACCCGGTAGTTCAGGAAACCTTTGCCGAAGCATCTGCCATTCTCGGCCATGACTTATGGAGACTGGTGACTGAAGGTCCTGCCGAAAAACTCAACTCTACAGAATATACACAGCCGGCAATGTTAACAGCCGGTGTCGCCACCTGGGGTGCCTGGAAAGTGGCCGGGGGAAAAAGTCCAGCCAGGATGGCTGGTCATAGCCTGGGTGAATACACTGCACTGGTTTGTGCTGGTGTGCTGAGCTTTGCAGACGCAGTTTCCCTGGTCGCCGATCGGGCAAGCTTTATGCAGGCTGCTGTAGCAGAAGGTGAGGGTGCTATGGCAGCCATACTCGGACTTGATGATGAGAGCGTCAGAACTCTCTGCCAGGACAATGCTGCAGGCGAGGTACTGGAAGCCGTAAATTACAATGCACCCGGTCAGGTTGTGGTTGCAGGAAGTGCCGCCGCTGTTGCTCGTCTGGCCGAAAATGCCAAATCTGCAGGTGCCAGACGTGCACTCATTTTACCTGTTAGTGTTCCATCACATTGCACATTGATGAAGCCAGCATCCAGGCAGATGGCAGAAAGATTGAAAGATGTGACCTTTAACCCGTCTGAAATACCCGTTATTCACAATGTGAATGTTCAGCCGGCCGCTGATGAAAATGAGATTCGCGATCTACTTGCTCGCCAGATATCTGAGCCGGTGCGCTGGGTTGAAACTATCAATAGTATGCATAATGATGGAGTGGCACAGCTGATAGAATGCGGGCCTGGCAAGGTTCTCTGTGGATTGACAAAGAGAATAAATCGAGATATCACCTGCATCCCTTTGATTAACAATGAATTAATAGAGGAAGCACTGGAGGCAAAAAGATGAAACTTGAAGGTAAAATTGCACTGGTAACAGGAGCTTCGCGCGGTATTGGTGCGGCGATAGCAGATATGCTGGCGGCAAATGGTGCCTTTGTCATTGGTACAGCCACCACACATGCCGGAGCGCTGGCAATTGAAGAACACATCGCCTTCGCAGGCCATCAGGGTGTTGGCCGTGAACTGGACGTCACCTCGCAGGAATCCATCGAGGCCATTATTAAAGCCTGTGCTGAATTAAAAGGGACTCCGGACATACTGATCAACAATGCTGGGATTACCCGTGATAATCTGCTGATGCGGATGAAAGAAGATGACTGGCAGGCCATTATTGATACAAACCTGTCCTCAGTTTACCGAATGAGCAAGGCCGTACTGCGTGGCATGATGAAAGCCAGGCAGGGAAGAATTATCAGTGTAACTTCAGTGGTAGGTGCCACAGGGAATCCCGGCCAGGTAAACTACTCGGCGGCTAAAGCCGGCGTGGCTGGCTTCACCAGGGCAATGGCCCGTGAAGTCGCATCCAGAAATATCACAGTAAATTCGGTTGCCCCGGGTTTTATCGATACAGATATGACCCGTGCATTACCTGAAGAACAGCGCGAGGTTCTGATTAAGGGAATACCGCTCTCACGACTGGGTACCGCTGAAGATATAGCTAATGCAGTCCTGTTTCTGGCATCGGATGATGCTTCTTACATCACCGGTACAGAAATTCATGTAAACGGCGGCATGTATATGGGGTAAAATACCCAACCAGCCAGCCCACTTGAGATGGACTGGCAATTACAATTATGGTTACAATGCCATACTGAATAATTTTGTTTACCACAGAGGATAAAAATCAAATGAGTAGTGTTGAAGAACGCGTCAAGAAAATTGTTGCTGAACAACTCAGTACCAGCGAAGACCAGATCTCTAGTACGTCTTCTTTTGTCGATGATCTGGGCGCAGATTCACTCGACACAGTTGAACTTGTTATGGCTCTTGAAGAAGAATTTGACCTCGAGATTCCAGATGAAGAAGCCGAGAAGATCACCACAGTACAACAGGCTGTCGATCACATAAATGCTGCTACCAGCTAGTAGTTACTGATCAGATAAAGCCGCTGCTCCTTCCGGGACGGCGGCTTTTTTTCTGATTTTCTGATTCTTTTGAGCTCCACGAATAAACCATGAATAAGCGTCGTGTTGTCATTACGGGTATTGGAATTCATTCGCCAGCAGGTCTGGGGCTTGATGCCAACTGGCAGAATATAATTGCCGGTAACAGTGGCATCAGCAGCATTGAAAGTATCGATACGACAGGTATGCCTGCATCCATCGCAGGACAGATTCTGGATTTTGATCCTGAAAACTGGATTGATAAAAAATCCTGCCGAAAAATGGACCGATTCATTCAGCTTGGCATGGCGGCGGGTCTGGACGCGATGGCTGACTCTGGTCTTGAGATAACAGAAGAGATTGCGCCTCGTGTCGGTGTCCATATTGGCGCAGGCATCGGCGGTCTGACAACTATCGAAAAACAGACACAGGATATGATTGAGCGTGGGCCGCGGCGTATCTCACCGTTCTACATCCCCAGCAGTATCATCAACATGATTTCCGGCAACCTGTCTATTTCACTGGGTGCCAAAGGTCCAAACCTTGCTGTCGTTACCGCCTGTGCAACAGGAACCCACTCCATTGGTGATGCCGCTAGGTTAATTGAATACGGGGATGCCGATGTCATGTTCGCAGGTGGCGCTGAAAGCTCAATTACCCCGACGGCCATGGCTGGTTTTGGTAATGCACGAACACTAAGCACCCGAAATGATGACCCCCAGGCTGCCTCACGCCCCTGGGATAAAGATCGCGATGGTTTTGTAATGGGTGAGGGGGCAGCCGTAATGGTACTGGAAGAACTCGAACACGCACGCCAACGTGGCGCACAAATCTATGCTGAGCTGGCGGGTTTTGGTCTCAGTGGTGATGCTTATCATATGACCAGCCCTATACCGGATGGCGAAGGTGCAGCACGCTGCATGGAAAATGCTATGCGTAATGCCGCTGTAAATCCTCAGGAAGTCGATTATATCAATGCACATGGGACTTCCACACCGCTAGGGGATGTAGCAGAAACCGTGGCAGTGAAAAGGGCATTGGGAGACCATGCCAAAGATGTCGCAATAAGTTCTACCAAATCAATGACAGGCCATCTGCTGGGTGCAGCTGGAGCAATTGAGGCTGTTTATACCACACTGGCTCTGAAACACCAGATTGCACCACCAACGATTAATCTTGATGATCCCGATCCCGAATGTGATCTGGATTATGTGCCTGCTACTGCACGAGAAATGAAAATTGATGTCGCAATGACGAATTCTTTTGGATTTGGCGGCACCAATGGCACTCTAATTATGAAACGCATGTCCTGACCCCGCGGCACCACCCTCTTGGCATCAACCAGTCTGGTACGACAACTAAGCAACTGCCCTGATCTGTTTAATCTGGTAGAACACAGTCCTGAGCGTTACCCGTTTCTGCTGGAAAACTCCGGCGACACTTCTGAACTGGGCCGCTATGATATTTTATTTGCCTTCCCGGGTGCTCAATTATCGGCTCTGCCTGATGGTAGTTTATTACATGACGGTAACTATCTGGGTGAAAAGTCATTTCTCAGACAACTGGATAAAATTTATAAACATCAGGAAAATAAATCAGATTTAGACAGTGAATCCGGCCTGCCATTTTGTGGCGGCTGGTTCATCTATTTAGGTTATGAGCTTGCAACAGAAATCGAGCCGGTACTTGCATCCTCCCTGCATCAGCCTGTACTGCCACGAGCAATAATGACCGAAATTCCAGCGGGGATAGTTCGTGACAGGCAGACAGGGAAAGATTTTGTTTTTGCCAGTGGCATTGATGCAGAATCAATGCTTGAAGCTATTGCCCGGGACATACAGGCCCTGACACGCTCTCGAGAATTCAGGCATCGAAAAAAGGGTTCTACACAATGCGATATACAGCAGGGAGAGGGTGAATCCTATCTAGCGAGCATCGATCAGATAAAAAGATACATCCGTGAGGGTGATGTATTTCAGGTAAATCTCTCGCGTCGCTGGCAGGCTATCTGTAGTGAAAAGCTCACTGCTTATGAAGCCTGGCGCAGGTTGCGAGCAGCCAACCCTGCACCCTTTGCAGCCTGGGCAAAAATTGATGATGTTACGACACTCCTCTCATCATCACCGGAACGTTTGATCGAACATCGGCAGGGGATCGTCCGCACACGGCCAATAGCAGGCACCTATCCACGCAGTGAAGATATTCAACAGGACAGGGAATTATCAGCGGAACTATTGATGCACCCGAAAGAGCAGGCTGAACATATTATGCTTCTAGACCTTGAACGAAATGATCTTGGTCGAATCTGTCAACCCGGATCCATTGTCGTCGATGATTTGATGGTGCTGGAAAGCTATGCCCATGTGCATCACATCGTCTCATCTGTCAGGGGAAAGTTGAAGAATGGAGTTTCCCCGGGTGACATCATCCGTGCTGTCTTCCCTGGTGGCACCATAACGGGCTGTCCGAAGGTTCGCTGCATGGAGATAATTGCCGAGCTGGAACAGGAAGCGCGCGGTGCCTACACCGGCTCGGTCGGCTACCTGTGCTACAACGGCGATATGGATTTGAATATTCTGATAAGAACCATCACTCACCAGGATAATTCCTTTAGCTTTCGTGCCGGTGCAGGGATAGTCGCAGACTCCAGTCCCGTGAAGGAATTGAACGAAACGCGCTCCAAGGCCAGGGGGATGATTAAAATTTTCGAGTAATGAACACCCAACATTGGAACAGAGTGGGAACACCACTCTGGCGATTGTTTTATTGATAAAGGGCGCGAGACTAAGGTCTAAGGACTAAGGATGAAATCAAAAGAATACATCAATTTCAATTTTTTTCGTCTTTCTTCCCGAGTCCCGCATCCCACACCCGATTCACCTGCCTACGCCGGGCAATGCTCCTGCAGCATTTGCGGGAACCCCTCATAGACTCTCAGAAATAAATGGTTTACTCTTTCTGCGCAACAGCAATAATAATACAAATCTATTCTGTACTGTCAAATGTGCAAAAAAAATATGTATCGAATGGATATAACTGGCTCACAACAAGCCTATACCCAGGAGAAATAGAATGAAACTCATAATAAGAACACTAACAGCCATTGCAGTCACCAGTATTCTGGCAATCCCTTTGGGTACTGCACAGGCTGCAGATATTGTACTTAAGGCCTCGCATCAATGGCCAGGTGGAAAAGGTGACATCCGCGATGAAATGGTACAGATAATAGCGCGTGATATGAAAGCAGCAAATGTTGGTGTTGAAATTAAGGTCTATCCTGGAAAATCGCTTTTCAAACCAAAGGAACAATGGGGTGCAATGACCAAAGGCAAGCTGGATATAACCGCTTTCCCACTGGCCTATGCCGGCGGCAGACATCCGGAGTTTAATCTGACCTTAATGCCGGGACTGGTAAAAAATCATGATCATGCGCAACGGCTGAACAAATCACCTTTCATGCAGCGTATCAAGGAAATAATGGACCAGGCAGGTGTAATGGTTCTTGCTGATACCTGGTTGTCCGGCGGTTTTGTATCAAACAAAAAATGTATTCTTGTACCCGATGATGTGAAGGGCCAGAAATTCCGTGCCGCAGGCAAGGCTTTTAACCAGATGCTGGAGGCAGCAGGCGCATCAATTGCTTCCATGCCATCATCCGAAATCTATTCGGGTCTGCAGACAGGCGTACTTGATGGTGCCAACACTTCAGCTTCTTCGCTGGTGTCTTACCGTATCTATGAGCAGGTAACCTGCCTGACGGCTCCGGGTAAGAACGCGCTTTGGGTCATGTACGAACCTATTTTGATGGCAAAAAAGAGCTTTGAAAAACTTAACCCTGCACAGCAGAAAGTATTAATGAAGGCTGCAGTAAAAGCTGAGCTGTTTGCATATAAGGCATCAGTAGAAGCAGACCAGAAGCTGGTCGATGCCTATAAAAATGCCGGTGTAAAGGTGGTTGAGATGACAGCTGAGCAGGCGGCAATGTGGCGTAAGATTGCCGATGAGTCCAGTTATAAGGCTTTCAGTGACAGTGTCGATGGTGGAAAAGAGCTACTGGACATGGCCCTTAGCGTGGAGTAATCAGCGAATATTGTAGGTTGGGCTGGGCTTCGCTAGATCAACCCAATCTGCAACTCGTTGAATAAACTCTTTTTTCACAGCCAGAGCCTCCGCTTTATGAATACCTTTATTCGATTGACCAGTGGGCTCTCACGAATCCTTGGTGTTATCGCTGCCTTGCTACTTATTATTGGCGTCCTTGTGGTGTGCCAGATGGTGCTTCTGCGCTATGGCCTGAATAAATCCACAAGCTGGCAGACGGAATTCGTCACCTATGTATTGATAGCTTCTACCTTTCTGGGTGCTCCCTATGTGTTGTTAATCCGTGGCCATGTCAATGTAGAGCTTGTGCCACTGATGCTTGGAGCAAAAAGCCGCTTCATACTTGCGCTGTTTGCCTACAGCACTTCGGCGCTTCTTTGTTTCATTCTGACTTATTACAGCTTTCTGTTCTGGCATGAGGCGTGGGTTGAAGGCTGGACATCAGATACCGTCTGGGGCCCAAAATTATGGACGATATACCTTTCCATGCCGGTAGGTTTTTTTGTCATCAGCCTGCAGTATTTAGCCGATCTGCTGTGTCTGATTACCGGTAGAGAGCTGCCATTTCACATTGCGGATGTGAATGAGGAAGCGGCCTGATGGATCCTTTACTGCTTGGCCTGCTGGCGGCCTTCGCTCTCATCATGCTCCTGTTGAGTGGTATGCCAGTTGCCTTTGCTCTTGGCTTTACCGCCATTTTATTCCTGATCATCGACGATGGCATAGGTGCCTTCGATGTAGTGGCGGATACATTATTCGCCTCACTGGACGAGTTTGCCCTGTTGTCGATCCCGATGTTTCTGCTGATGGGGTCAGCCATCGCAGCATCGCGTGCCGGATCCGATCTCTATGAAGCACTTGATCGCTGGCTGTATCGAATTCCCGGTGGACTGCTAATCTCCAATATTGGCGCCTGTGGTGTGTTTGCCGCACTGACAGGTTCATCGCCGGCTACCTGTGCGGCTATTGGTAAAATGGGCATTCCTGAAATGCGCAAGCGCGGCTATCCGGCCAGCCTGGCTACCGGTGCCATTGCAGCAGGCGGTACCCTGGGCATCCTCATTCCGCCGTCTATCACCATGATCGTTTATGGTATTGCCACTGAAACATCCATTGGACGTCTGTTCATGGCAGGTATTCTGCCGGGAGCCATGCTGATGCTGCTATTTATAGCCTGGTCATGGTTTTATGCTTATAAAAATGGCTATCATTTTGTCGATAAGGACAAGCACTACAGCTTGCGTGACAAGATAATTATTCTGCCCAAGATACTGCCATTTCTACTCTTAATAGCACTGGTGCTATGGGCATTGTATGGTGGAGTGGCTACCCCGTCTGAAGCCTCGGGAGTAGGGGCCCTGGTCAGTATCATCCTGGTAATGATTATATATCGTGTCTGGCAACCGAGTGTCTTGTGGGAGATTGTGCGCAGTGCTACCCGTGAATCGGTGATGCTGATGATGATTATCGGTATGGCCGGCTTATTCAGTTATATGATGTCCAGCCTCTATATCACGCAGGGAATTGCGGAATGGATTGCGGCAATGGATGTCAACAAATGGCAGCTGTTAATCTATATCAACATTTTTCTACTGCTGGCCGGCTTATTTCTTCCTCCGGTAGCAGTCATCCTGATGACCTCACCCACACTCGTACCGATTATTACGCAGGCAGGTTTTGACCCGATCTGGTTCGGTGTAATGCTGACGCTGAATATGGAAATTGGTCTGATAACTCCCCCAGTGGGACTCAATCTTTATGTGATTAATGGCATCGTCAAGGACGTCGATCTGAAGACAGTGTTGTGGGGGGCATTGCCGTTCATGCTTTGTCTGGTTTTTGGTATTTTTCTACTTGCCGTGTTCCCGGCCATCGCCACCTGGTTGCCTGATTATCTAATGGGGCCTGTTTTCTAAGTGTGTGTAATAACTAACTGGCAGCTCTCGCTGGGAGTGAGCTAATGGATCTGACCATGTTGCTGCTTACCGGTGCATTTGCCGGTACATTAGCGGGGCTACTGGGCATCGGCGGCGGCATAGTGATTGTTCCAATCGTGCTTTTATTCTTTGAAAGCCAGGGCGTAGAAAGTGGCCTGGCGATAAAGATGGCGCTGGGCACCTCATTGGCAACGATTATTTTTACTGCCATGTCCAGCATCTATACCCATCAGCGTAAGCAGGCGGTGCAATGGGGAACTGTTAAAATTATGACGCCCGGCATTTTAGCTGGCTCTCTCGCCGGTGCCTGGCTGGCAGATATAATACCGGGTACAACCTTGTACATCGCCTTTATCGCATTTCTCTTTCTGGTATCGATACAGATGGCCTTTAGCAGAGTGTCGGCACATCGGGCTCTGCCTGGCCGTTTTGCTATGAATAGCATCTCTTTCAGCTTTGGTACTATTTCGGCACTGATGGGAGTGGGAGGTGGGTCTTTAAATGTCCCTTTTCTCAGCTATTGCGGCGTGCCTATAAAAAAGGCAGTTGCAACCGCGGCTGCTCTCGGTTTACCTATCGCAGCCAGTGCGGCACTGGGCTATATCATTGGTGGCTTGAATGAAGAGAACCTGCCGTCCGGCAGCATTGGCTATGTGAACCTGCCTGTTTTTGGCGGTGTAGTAGTGGCCAGTCTGGTCTTTGCACCCATGGGCGCAATCCTGGCGCACAAGCTGCCGGATCAGGTCTTACGACGCTTATTTGCTATATTTATTTTTGTTCTGGCTACGAAAATGAGCCTGAAGTTTCTGTGAATTCTTGATTAAATGAGTAACAAAAATCTCTATTCGTTATTTCTTGCGCATTTCCCGCAAGATGGCAATGCTGTGTTCCTGGAAGGGACAGATGGCAGAAAGCTGTCCTATGCAGAGTTGCATAAGCAAACCGGTCAGATGGTAAACCTGCTGCAACAGAGAGGGATTAACAAAGGGTGCCGCGTTGTGGTTCAGGTAGACAAATCTATCGAGGCCGTCGCGTTGTATCTTGCCTGCCTGCGAGCCGGTGCTGTCTACATTCCCCTCAACCCAGCCTATACTTCTGCTGAGGTGACCTACTTCCTCAACGATGCATCACCACAACTGTTCGTTTGTACACCTGCTCGAGGGGATGAGCTAATAGTGGTAGCTGATAAACAGGGCGTACCTGAAACACTCACCCTCGGCATGGCCGCAGAGGGTGATCTGATGGAAGCGCTGGCATCCGCACCTGAGAGTGATGAGATTGTCGAAGTTGCTGAGAATGATCTGGCAGCAATACTCTACACTTCCGGCACCACGGGGCGGTCCAAGGGCGCCATGCTGAGTCATCGTAATCTTGCCACCAATGCGCTGGCACTGTTTGATTACTGGCACTGGCAGGATGAGGACGTGCTATTGCATGCTTTACCCATATTCCACGTGCATGGGCTGTTTGTGGCATTACACTGCGCCTTGCTGGGCGGCTCAAGAGTCATCTTTATGCCACGCTTTGATGTTGATACCGTAATCAAGAAATTGCCTGATTCCACCGTCATGATGGGCGTGCCGACCTTCTACACACGCTTGCTTGATCGGAATGATTTTACAGCTGAAATATGCAGTGGAATGCGCTTGTTCATCTCCGGTTCCGCACCGCTGCTGGCCGATACCCATCGTGATTTTGAGCAACGCTGTGGACTGAAAATCCTGGAACGCTATGGCATGACCGAGACAGGCATGATTACTTCCAACCCATACGAGGGTGATCGAATTGCAGGAACAGTTGGCTTTCCGCTACCCGGAAACCGTGTAAGGGTCGCCGATAACAATGGTAAAGAACTTCCTGCAGGAGAAGCCGGCGTACTGGAAACTACCGGCCCGAATGTATTTTCAGGCTACTGGCAGATGCCGGATAAAACAGCTGAGGAATTTCGACCTGATGGCTGGTTTATCACCGGTGACATTGCTGAGTTAGACAAAGAGGGTAGAGTGACCATCGTTGGTCGTGCCAGGGACCTGATCATCTCGGGCGGTTTTAATGTTTACCCGAAAGAGGTTGAGGCTGAAATTGATAACCTGCCAGGCGTCAAAGAGTCTGCTGTTATCGCCGTCCCGCACCCTGACTTTGGTGAGGCGGTAGTGGCTGTTGTG
>JBLYYR010000204.1:0-10926 GCA_048550195.1 Arenicellales bacterium | reverse complement strand
GGGATGCCGCCACTAACAGGACGGGTTGAAATTGAATTTTCTTTTGCGAAACGCTGGTAATAAATGCCTGCACTATTATTGCCAGGCCTAATGCAATGCCAGTTGTACGCGTCAGCATAATGGCGGCGAGCAATAAAATTACCAGAATAAGCAGGCCACTGGATCTTTTTTTCTCAGGTGTATAAAGCAGAAAAAAAATAAGGACCAGTAATAGATATAAGGACTCACTTAAAATTCCCTGCAGGCCTAAAAGGAACCCAGGCGACAGGGAAAAAACGAGTACTGGAAGCATTGCCAGTGCCCGGTCATTCAACCATTGGCAGGCTAGCAAAAAATAGAAGTATAAACTTACCAGTCCGAGAAATGCCACGAGCAGATGCGAATATAATAACGAGTGGGCGGCCCCTGTAAATGCCAGTACCCAGGGAAAAAAAGGCGGAAAATCCTGTAGCAGCCAGGCTGAAGCAATAGCATCTGATTCGCCACGCCAGGGCGAGTAATGTCTCGCCATTACCAGGTAGTTTACGCTGTCATTAGCAATGCTTGTCAGACTGTCAAACCAGACTAGTTTCGATAACAGGTAGACAATGTAGACAAGCAGAGGGAGCCAGATCAGATGGATTACTTTATTTCTTGCCATGTTCAGATTCTAACCCCAACACGGGTGGCTGAATACTCTTATTAGGTACCACATAGTTGTCAAAATATGATGAGTCGGTAAACTTGCCGATTGTTTCATGTCAACTACTTGTAATAGCCCATGTCAAAAACGTCACATCATGTACTGGAAATCCTTTCATCCGGCAACCTGATTTCCGGTGAGAGCATTGGAGAAATGTTAGGCGTCAGTCGTATGGCTGTATCCAAATCGATTAAGGGCTTATGTGAAAAGGGCCTGGATATTAGTTCGGTTCCCGGCAGCGGCTATCAATTAAGCTCCCCGGTTCAGCTACTTGATAAAAATTCTATTCATTCAGCAATAAATAACAATGCAGCAGAAATAAATCAAATTGAAATTCTGCATGAGATTAGTTCCACCAGTGACTATTTACTAGAGCTCTCGCATAACAGCGACATCAACCGGCGTATCTGCCTCGCTGAAAGTCAGCACAAAGGAAGAGGTCGCCGGCAACGAGAGTGGGTGGCTTCTCCCTATCGGAATATTACTCTCTCCATGGGCTGGCGTTTTAATGATGGCATGGCAGGGTTATCCGGACTGGGTATTGCAGCGGGGATTACGATAGTCAGGACTTTACATGAGGCTGGTTTTGACAGGGATATCGGGCTCAAGTGGCCAAACGATATAGTCTGGAATGACAGTAAACTTGGTGGGCTGTTGATTGACGTGCGAGGCGAACATGATGGGCCCTGTCTGGCTGTACTGGGTCTTGGCCTTAATCTTTCACTGTCTGCGACAGACCTGCAGGCTATAGATCAGCCTTGTGCCAGCCTTGAGCAAATAACAAACAAGCCCGTTGATCGTAACGTTCTTATAGCAGACCTGGTCTGCGCCCTGGCACAATTATTTGAAGGCTATATGGCATCAAATTTTGAGGATTATCAGCGGTTATGGCCAGGCTACGACCGTTTGCATGGTCGAAAAGTCAACGTTACCAGAGGTGAGATATCTTTTTCTGGCGTGGCGATGGGCATCGACAGACTCGGTGCGTTAATGCTGGATGAAGGGAAACAGCCGTACTCAAGCTTTCTGTCTGGTGATGTTAGCCTGAGGCTGGCTGAATGAATCTGCTCGTAGATAGCGGTAACAGCTTTATTAAGTGGGTATGGGTAAATGACGAATCGTTTATCGCAGGAGGTCGGTGCCTGACAACAGAGGTTTCCAGTTTGCATGAAAAATGGGCAGACAACGACGTGCCCGTCCGAGTGCTGGTCTCGAACGTGGCAGGGGTAAGTGCTGCCAACGAAATAAGTAAAGCAGTATCTGTGCTATGGCAGCTTGAGGTGGAGTTTATCGTCAGCAGTCAGAACTGTTGTGGCCTGACAAACAGTTATCATAAACCCGGGCAATTAGGTGTCGATCGCTGGATGGCGATGGTGGCAGCTTATCGAATGACTCAGAACCCGGTGATCGTCGTAGACTGTGGAACGGCAGTTACCATCGACCTCGTCAATGAAAAAGGGCTTTTCATTGGCGGCGTCATTATGCCTGGTTTGATGGCAGCATTACAGAGTCTGAAACTCGGTACAGACGCTGTAGAAGATATTGGCCACATTAATAGTAGTGCAAGTCCTGCTTCGCAATCAACAGAAGAAGGCGTAATTACAGGCGTCTTGCTTGGCCTTGCTGGTGGAATAGAGAGGGTCGTCAGGGAACAGTCATTATTAATTGATATGATACCAACCGTTTTAATCAGCGGTGGAGACAGGGAGAAAATCGCCTCGTATCTGACAATCCCCGTTGTTTTACAGCCGGAGCTGGTGCTGGAAGGTATGCGGGTGTTTGCTTCGCAAAGACCTGAAACCGAGGACTAAAGATGAAGGACAAAAGACAAAGGACAAAGGACAAAGGACAAAGGACCAAAGATTAATGATTAATGATTAATGATTAAAAAAAATTTAAAGGCAAAGAAGACCCCTGGCTGATTTTCATTATCCTTTGTCTTTCGTCCTTTGTCTTTCGTCTTTCGTCCTTCCCTTAGCTTTTTTCCCAACCCGCCCAATGGCAAAAGCCGCCGGGATTACGATTAGTGTAATTACGGTCGAAAAGATCAACCCCCACGACAGTGCCAGCGCCATCGGCGACACAAAGGGATCCATGCCACCCCAGCCATAGGCGGTTGGCAGCAGCCCTACTACGGTGGTGGTGGCCGTTAGTATCACAGCCCGTAAGCGACGGCGACCGGCTTCCATGATGGCATCGAAGGTATCCATTCCCTGCTCAATAGCACGCTGGACGAAGACCAGCAGCACCAGCGAACTGTTAACAACCACGCCGGTTAGTGCCACACCACCCATCAGGGAGAAGAATGACAACGGCATCGGACGCCAGTACATATCATGCAGGTAGAATCCGATGATGATGCCGATGGCACCAAAGGGAATCGCCAGCATGACATAGAAGGGGTAACTAAAACGATTGAACTGGACGGCCAGTATGATAAATATCCCCAGCATTGCGAATACCAGGGACTGCATTAGCCCCTTGACCGATTCCTGATTTTTTTCTTCTTCACCGCCATAATTAACAACGACCTTGTCCTGCAGATTACCCAGCCATTTCGGTTCATCTTTCGCTACCAGATTGTTCAGTGCCGAGCTGGTGATGATATCGTTGTCGATGTTGGCGGCAACATGGATGACGCGAATTCCTTCTTTATGCCGGATGGTAGTAAAACCCGGATTTTCTTCCAGTCGGGCAACTTCTTTGAGCGGTATCAGGCCGCCGCGTGTGTTTGATATCAACAGGTTTTCCAGATAATCGCGCTGTTTAGCCGGGTTTGCCGGGTAGCGCACGGTAATGTCGATCTCTTCAGTTCCCCGGCGCGTGGTGGCAACTCTGAGTCCGCCTACGGCGGCACGGACATGTGAGGCGATGGTGCTTAAAGGCACTCCGGCATAGGTGGCCAATGCCCGGTTGACCACAACATGCAGCGATTCATCACCGGCCTCGGAGCCGCTTTCTATGGATGTGACCCCATTGATCCCCTGCAGGTATTCCAGCAATTGCTCAGAGGCTTTTTTGGTGTCGGCGTTTGCTCCCTGTGAAATCTCCACCTGCAATGCGCGTCCGGCTGGCGGGCCCGGTTTAAGCTCTGCAAAGGCCAGCTTCATGCCAGGGAACAGCGGCGGAATCTCTTTCTCGATTTGTCGCATATCTACCATGACATCATGGCCTTCACGTGAAACGGCTGGCTGATAGATGACAGAGATCTGGCCGAACCGTGCACCGCGCTGGGTCAGGGGGTCTCCAGCATCTACGGCGATTTGCCCAGTACTGATTAGCGTGGTTTCCAGTACCATGTCGTCAGTGCGTTTCCGGATAGCTTTATCGATCTCGATCATTTTTGCCCGCATGATATCAAGACGTGTACCGGCAGGGGCGGTAACACGAACTGTATACTGGTCAATACCGGAAGCAGGAAAAAGCTGGAAAGACATCCTTGTTGCGGCCAGGTAAAAGCTACCGAATAACAGTAACAGGGCAAGGATTACGGTGATCCAGCGGAATCGGATTGCCTGCCTGAGGACAGCAAGATAGGTGTTCTCGATGGCGGTAATCCAGTGACGCTCCTCGGGGTGCTTATCGGGGCTGGCAAAATGAGCGACATGCCCCGGCAGGATCAGAAAGGCCTCCAGCCAGGAGTAAAACAATAGCGTGATGACAACAATCGGTATCGCCACAATGAACTTTCCGATGATGCCCTCCATGAACAGCAACGGGCCGAATGCTACCACTGTGGTTAGTATGGTTGCGGTCACCGGGCCGATAATTTCAATCGACCCATTTACTGCAGCAACAACCGGATTCTCACCTTTTTCCATATGCCAGGTTATATTTTCACCGACAATGATGGCGTCATCGACCAGCATGCCCAATACCATGATGAAGCCGAGCATTGAGATCAAATTTAATGTAATACCTGTTACCAGCAGGGTAAACAGGCCGATGGAGAAGACGATAGGCAGGCCGAGAGTGGTGGTGAATGCAACTGAGGGACGAAGAAAAAGTACCAGCGAAACCAGCACCATGAAGATGCCGACTACCCCATTATTGGTCAGCACGCCCAGGCGCAGACGGGCAAAGCGCGAAAAATCCTGGTAGGTGTTAACGTGAACATCTGCGCCATGTCTGTCAGCAACAGTGGTGATGTAGTCGCGGATACGGTCAACGGTAGAAATGATGTCCGCCCTGGTCTGTTTCAGGATGATGATGGCCAGGGCAGGCTGACCCTGAACATCATAAATTTTTGAAGGTTTCTCCAGTGTCTCAGTAATGCTGGCAATGTCTTTAAGCCGCAGGGCATCCCCGCGTTCATTTGACCGTAGTACCAGCTCACCGGCGTCTTCAGCACCTTTCAGTTCGCCGGTGATTCGTATTGCATATTTTTGTTCACTGGTTTCCAGGTCGCCGCCCGGGACGTTGACGTTCCAGGACTCAATGACGCGTACTACATCACCGGTGGCAATGTGTTCCTTGCGCATCTTTTCCGGGTTGAGTGTGATCCGGATCTCAGCTTTGCGCTGTCCCTGAATGATGACTTTGGCGACGCCATCGATTTGCAGCAGCTCATCGACCATATCTTTGCCGAGACGGTGCAGCTCAAGGTCGCTGCGACTGGCAGAGACCGCCAGATTGATTACAGGAAATACCGAGCCATCGATCTCGGTCACAAACGGGTCGTAGGGCAGGTCAGTGGGTAGGTCCGCCTGATTTACAGCTTGCTGCACATCGCTGACGATGCGTTGACGGTTACTCGCTTCCGGATCGATCTCCAGATTGATGCGCCCTGAACCGGGAAAAGAGGTCGAGGTCATCTTGTCGATGCCACTGGTGGATTTCAACTGCTGCTCTATCGGGATGACAATCAGCCGTTCAACTTCCTCAGGCGAGGCCCCCGGGTAGCTAAAGTCAATCTGGATTCGGTCCAGGTTTACATTTGGAAAGGCCTCACGGTTTATCTCCACCATCGCATACAGGCCAAGCGCCAGCATAAAAAAGGAGATCATATTTACGATCAGCGGGCGGTTGACGAGGAACTGGATGAGATTTCGCATGAAAAAAGTTTTACACTTTATGTATTATGTTTTATGTGTACAGAGTTGGTCTAGCTGTAGGTTAGTGGTCTTATTTTGACTTTACGTAATACGTAAACCGTAATACGTAAACCCTCGTTACAAGTCTTTCCAAATAACCCCACGCAATCGCGCCAGTTCATTTAGCGTACTAACCAGGTCAACCTTCGAATTTGCCAGCGCTGATTCGGCCACTGAAAGGTCTTCCTCGAAAATGATCAGGTCAGCCGTTGTTGTGCGGCCAGTCCGGTAGCGAGTTACTGCCTCGTCGAATTTCTTTTTTTCAGCATCTTTAAGGCGACTGTTACTGCTAATAGACCTTTTTTGATCATGAATTAGTCCAAGCAGCCTATCAATATCGTTATCCAGGTCGATGCTCAGCTGCCGTATCTGGTTATCAGCGATATCTCTGTTTAAGAGTGCCTGCTGTAAAGCCGCGCGCAATCCGGATTTATCCAGGTGTGCCCGGTACTCGAGGCCAACTTTACCGGCAAGATCTGTTTCATCTAAATCTGTTTCTGCTGTTGGGCCTGCTTTTGCCCTGGCACCTACTGAAACAATGACATCCAGGGTGTCTTTTTTATTGTTACGCTGTAGTTCTATGTTGCTTTCGGCAACCTGTTTAGATGCCTGTGCTTTGCTTAGAGCAGGACTATAGTTGAAAACCTGCTCATGCAGGATGTTGCGGGCAGGGATGTCCATTTTTGTATAATCGAGTTTGGAGGTATATTTCGTCGTCGCAGTTATATTCATCAGGCGGTTGAGGTTGAATAAGGACTGATTTCTGGCCGTTTCCAGCGTTGTCAGTACGGCAAGTTTGCGGTCAAGGCGGGCCTGACTCTGTAAAATATCCTTTTCCTCGCTGATGCCAAGCTTTTTATTTCGAATGACAAATGCATGCAGGCGACGCAAACGATCAACCCCCTCGCTGGTGTTAGCATGGTTTACCTCGATCGTGGCAAGTGCGAAATAAAGAACAGCCACCTGTTTGGCAAGCGTATCCCGGAGTACGAATTCTTCAGCCTGGCTTGCAGTGATCTGTGCCCTTGCAGCCTCTTCTGCTGAATGGTACACAACATTGCCGGCATCTTTCTTAAACGGTTTGCGATAGGAGAGATTTATGGCAGAGTCATTGGATGGGTTCGGCAAGGTGTTGATAAAAACCACTTCATTATCTATGCGAGTATAGGATGCATCCAGGGTGATGCGGTCGCCGGACTCGAGTTTTCGAGTTAATGCGCCGCGTGCTATAACGGTATCCGCAGGCGTTCCAAAGCCAGCAATATCATGAGAGAAACTGGTGTCTGCAGTTGCTATCCAGGTCAGGGTAGAATAGATGCGATCAAGCTCAAGAGTACTGCGCTGTACCTGTGTGATCGCAGATTGTAGCGTAGGGTAGACAGCTATGACCCGAGCCAGGATTTCTTCATAGCTTTTTGTCTCAGTTTTTGCTTTTTCTGTCGCGGCATCGTTTGCATAAGCAGGTTGTATGGACGCAAAGATACCTATCAGCAAGATTTTGATAAAAAGGTGGAGAAACGGTCTTGAGTTACAGGAAATCACAATTAATCAGATATTCTCAATACGTCTGGAATGTGAGAGAGATTATATCTATATACCCGGCTAAGTCGACAGGCAGGTATACCTAAAGGTAGACTCCGTCATCGAATGGTTTCTTGGAATTAAATGGATGAAAGTTCTGTTAGGAATACTGCTGCTGGTGAATGTAGCCCTGTTAATGTGGGGGCTGGGACAGCGCCAGTTCCTGAATGACAGCTATAGCCCGGCGACAGAGTACCACCCCGAGCTAATGGAGCTATTGCCGCCTGAAAAGCCCAGGGCACTTGCAAAAGTAACGATTAATTCTGACGGTAATGTAACCACCACAAAGAATGAAGTTGAATCAGGGGCAACGGCTGACCGTACAACAGTTCTTCCATCCTCTGTGTTGCTAGGGCCGTTAGAAGAAGCTGCCGAGACGTCTTCGAGCATGATGGCTTCTGTAGTGCCCGGCCAGTGTATGCTGATCGGGCCCTACAAAACAGAAATAGAGCGCGGGCGCGGCGGCCGCAAGCTCAATGATATGCATATTCAATACTCAGACCGTCAGGATCCTAAGGGCCGTGTGCTTGGCTACCGGGTTTTTCAGGGTCCCTTCTCTAGCAAAAAAGATGTGTCCTACGCCAGGCTCCGACTTAAAAAACAGGGTATTAAAGATTTATATTTGATGAATGAAGGTGACAATAAACGATATATCTCACTTGGCTTTTTCTCCAGCGAAAAGAGTGCCAACAGCTTTATGGATAACTTTTCAAAACTGCGGATAAAGACGAATAAGCGGATAGAGTACGGGACAAATTTCTGGTTGCTGGTCACTGACCTCGAGTCTATCAGGAAGCTCATTGAAAAAAGCTCTATACCAATACAACCGGGTGCGACAAAAACCATCAAATCCTGTACGGAAATACCCTGGTAGCTTCTTCTGATGACTAGTCTGGCAGCTGCAGAAGTCATGGATGTGTGCCCATTAAGATGTAGGTTCATGGTTAATTGAGGAGCCCGATAGCTTGAGTTCAATCGATCGATCACTTAGAATCGCGTTCCCATCGCCCGCATAGCTCAGCTGGCAGAGCAGCTGATTTGTAATCAGCAGGTCACCCGTTCGATCCGGGTTGCGGGCTCCAGTTTATTTTTCATCTGACACCTGATAACTCTATATTGATTATATTCAGTGTCAGATGATGCCTGTCGATACATAAAAATATCAATTTAAAGCCTGCAATCCAGCATATAGCTAGCGCAGGTTCCAGGAGAGACACAATGGAAAAATTTCCTGCTGACGCGGTCAGTATGATCAAACAGTACTACACCAGCCTGCCAGGTCGTCTGGCTGATACAAAAAAACAACTGGGCCGTGCTATGACGCTGGCAGAGAAAGTATTGTTTGCGCATTGGCAGGATGACGGCAACGGCTTGCCGGAAAGAGGCATCAGCCCGGCACAATTCAGGCCTGATCGGGTTGCCATGCAGGATGCCACTGCACAGATGGCTATTCTTCAGTTTATGACAGCCGGCAAGGAGCAGGTGGCGGTACCGTCTACGGTGCATTGTGATCATCTGGTGCGTGCAAAAGTCGGGGCGGAGAAAGACCTGATTGTTGCCGAAAGTACGAACCTGGAAGTGTATGACTTTCTTGCCAGTGCGGCGGCTCGTTATGGCCTCGGTTTCTGGCAGCCGGGCTCAGGTATTATTCATCAGGTAGTGCTGGAAAACTATGCTTTCCCGGGTGGTATGATGATAGGTACGGATTCCCATACACCGAATGCGGGTGGCCTGGGTATGCTGGCCATCGGTGTCGGCGGAGCCGATGCCGTTGATGTAATGGTGGGGTTGCCCTGGGAAACAACGTGGCCAAAACTGATCGGCGTACATCTGACCGGTGAATTGTCGGGCTGGACCAGTGGCAAGGATGTCATATTGAAGCTTGCCGGTATACTGACAACGGCCGGCGGTACGGGCAAGATTGTAGAGTACTTTGGCTCGGGTGCCGCATCACTCAGTTGTACTGCCAAGGCCACCGTGACGAATATGGGTGCCGAGATCGGAGCAACCACTTCCATCTTTCCCTTTGACAGCCGCATGGCAGACTATCTTCGCGCGACGGACAGGGAAGAAATTGCGGCGGCGGCTGAGGCGGTGGCAGAACACCTGGTAGCCGATGCCGAGGTGCTTGCCAGCCCTGAAAACTATTACGATGAGATTGTTGAAATTGATCTCAGCACACTGGAGCCGCACATCGTCGGCCCACATAGCCCGGATATAGCACGCCCAGTTTCTCAAATGGCCAGAGATGTAGTGGAAAAAGGTTACCCGGATGAGCTGTCTGCTATGCTGATCGGCAGCTGTACCAATTCATCCTATGAAGATGTTGGCCGCGCAGCCTCGGTTGCGCGACAGGCCTCCGCAGCAGGTCTGAAAGCAAAGATGCCATTTCTGGTTACCCCCGGCTCAGAGCAGGTGCGTGAAACTATTGAGCGTGATGGTCTGCTGGCGGATCTTGAAGCTATCGGTGCGACCGTGCTGGCCAACGCCTGCGGACCCTGTATTGGTCAGTGGGAGCGTACTGATTCGGTAAAGAACGAGCCGAACTCAATAATGACCTCATACAACCGTAATTTCCGGGCACGCAACGACGGCAGTCCAACTACGAATTCGTTTATTGCCAGCCCTGAAGTGGTGACTGCCTATGCTTTGGCAGGCAGTTTGTCTGCTGATCCGGTACATAATGGATTAGTTTCTGGTGCGGGCGAAAAAATTTCGCTGCAGGCACCTTCAGCACCGGAGTTGCCGGCAAAAGGCTTTGAAGGAGCGGGTGTCGGCTATCAATCTCCACCTGATACCGGTGCGGGCATTGAGGTGAAGGTTGATTTTAATAGTGACCGCCTTGCATTGCTGGAGTCTTTCGAGACCGTCGACAAAGTGGCTGCGTATCAGGACCTGCCCGTATTGCTGAAAGCACAGGGGAAATGCACCACCGACCAGATTTCTCCTGCCGGCAAATGGCTGAAATATCGTGGTCATCTAGATAATATCAGTGACAATATGTTCAATGGTGCGGATAACATTTTTTCAGAAGCCCCGGGTACCGGGTGCAATGTATTTACCGGTGCCTGTGGCGATACGCTTTCTGATATTGCGCGTGATTACAAAAGCAGAGGCCAGGGCTGGGTATCCGTCGGCGATAGCAACTATGGTGAAGGCAGCTCTCGTGAGCATGCGGCCATGTCACCGCGTTATTTAGGCTGCCGTGTGGTGTTGGTGCGCAGTTTTGCGCGCATCCACGAAGCCAATCTGAAAAAGCAGGGCGTATTGCCACTGACTTTTGTTGACCCTGCTGATTATGAGCATATCCTGATGGATGACCGTCTATCATTTCTGGGACTGGAGCAGATCGAGCCGGGTAAACCGATATCAGTTAAAATTCAGCATTCTGATGGCAGTGAAGAGGATATCGTTACCCAGCATTCAATGAATGCAGAACAAATCAGCTGGTTTAATGCAGGGTCTGCCCTGAATGCTATTCGCGAGGAGCAGGCAACTGCTGACTAAGATGTTGCAGGAGCGTCGCTCGGCGCAATTTTATAAGAGCGCAAAAAACCCAATAGAAGATCG
>JBLYYR010000203.1:0-4224 GCA_048550195.1 Arenicellales bacterium | reverse complement strand
TGAAGTCGGTGCGGCACTGGTAGCACATCCCAAAGTAGATCAAATCGTATTTACAGGCTCAGTACCTACAGGCCAGCACATTCTTAGAAGTGCTGCTGATAACGCCACTCCATGCATCATGGAACTCGGCGGAAAATCAGCCGCGGTGGTATTTGCCGATGCCGATCACCAGCAGTTTCTGGATAGCGTCGCCTGGGGAATTTTCTTTAATGCCGGGCAGGTGTGTTCGGCGATGTCGCGGGTGCTGGTGCAACGTGAAATCTACGATGAAGTGATTCAGCAGATCACTGCTCTTGCTCATACCGTCAAAGCAGAATCTTATGAACCGGTAGAACTCACCCCGGTGATCTCCGCAGAACAACGCCAGCAGATATTACAGATGTGCGATAAAGCCGTAGCGCAGGGCGCACGACTCGTTACAGGTGGCAAGGCCATCGATGGCCGTGATGGTTTTTATATCGAACCCACAGTATTCGCAGATGTAACGCCAGAAATGAATATCTTCCAAGAAGAAGTCTTCGGCCCAGTGATTACCATCACCCCGTTTGATACCGAAGAACAAGCCTATGAACTCGCCAATGCCACCGACTTTGGTCTGGTTTCCGGTGTCTTCACCAATGATCTATCTAGAAGCATGCGTGCCACACGCGCTTTAAAAGCCGGACAGGTATTTGTGAATGAATGGTTTGCTGGTGGCATAGAAACGCCATTTGGCGGGGTGAAGCTCTCTGGTTTCGGCCGGGAAAAAGGGCAGGAAGCTTTGTACAGTTATGTGAATACCAAGAATGTGGCGATTCGGGTTAATAATAAAGCTTAAAAACATAACACCATGTTTTTACTATTTGAGATCTGGTTCACTACAGTGTTGTAGAATGAAATCGCGACTCCGGTTGCGCAGACTGATTGCAATGTGCCAGTTGCTGCTATCAGGTTCTTTCATGATTTCTGACGGATCAATTTGCTCTCCGATCTCAATGTTGATCGAGCCTCGGTACGGAAACTTGGAATCTCCCCTCAACATTGAGCGTGTACCCTTGATAGCCAATGGGACAACGGGTGTGCTGGTCTCTGCTGCTACAGTAAAAGGGCCCAGATGAAAAGGCATGAGACCGGGAACGTTCGTGAATGTACCCTCCGCGAAAAATAACAATGGATCATCTGCTTTCAGCACTTTGGAAAGGTGTTGCACATCACTAACACTTTTACCTATGTCAAAACGTTCCACAAATTCGGTGTGGAGGTTTTTCAATGGTTGGCGCCAGAAGAAATTCTCAGTAAATTCCTTTTTTGCAACAAAGCGAAAATGCCTTGGAAGCATCGCCAGCAGGGCATAACTATCGAGGTAACTAGCATGGTTGGCAACCATTACATAGGGCTGCCCCTTTGCGGGCAGGTTTTCCGTGCCATTGATGCTGATGTGTGTTGCTGTCATTTTTGCAAGTAGACGAATGCAGGTACGTGTCACGGCCCAGCGTCTGGAATAGTTCGGTAACAAAACAACCGATAACCACACGACAGGTACCAAAGCAGCAAATATCACCCAGCAGTATGTTGCAAATAAAACGTCGCTTACAGTGCCAATTGCTCGGCGCAACTGAGGTATGATGCTGGCAAAGAGCAATCGTATCACTTGCCATGCTGCACCCCGTTGTGTTTTTCCAATTTCACCCTTTTCAAAAATTTCCCGGCTTGCTGAACGGCGGATTTTACCGCTTGAGGTTTTTAGTACAGTACCAGGTGGAGCCAGGATAATTTGATCCGGTGGTGTACCGGTCAAGTCAGTCGCAAGCTTACTGATTTGAGAATGCAGTTTTTCCCGTTCGGCATGATCCTTTTCACGGGTTTCTGTCAGGATGATCAAACGCTCCGTTCCACTTCGCTCATCCTTGCTACCGAATACCACGACCCGCCCTTTTCGAATGCCGGGAACATTGCCGACTGCCTGTTCCAATTCATCAGGATAAATGTTGCGACCCGCACGGATGATGATGTCCTTGGTTCGTCCGGTCAGATAGATCTCACCGTTGGCGATATAGGCTAGATCCCCCGAATTTATCCAGTCACCATCAAACAGGCTTTGCGTTTTTTCTGTATCTCGGTAATAACCACTCGTAGAAGAGGGGCCACGAAACTGAAGTTGCCCTTGCTGACGTTCAGTTAGCTCATGGCCAGTTGGGTCGACCACTCTAAGTTGATGCCTGGCCAACGCTACCCCGCATGAGGGAAAGCGTAAGGCGTTTTTATCCTCGTCTTCAACAGGTTTAGCCTCTCCGGTGTCCATAAAGGTAATGCGGTCAATATGGTCAATAAGTGGCCCTCGACCGACTGGTGGGAAGGCGAGGCCAACAGAAGACTCGGCAAGGCCATAAACCGGCATCATCGCATTATCATTAAATCCGAATCTTGCAAAATGCTGGATGAATTCTTGCAGGGTATCTGGACTGACCGCTTCAGCACCATTGAAGGCAGCACGCCACGAACTAAGGTCCAGTCCCTTCAAGTCTTCCTCATTGATACGCTTTAAACAATATTCATAGCCAAAATTGGGCGATGCGGACAAGGTACCTCGGTACCGATGGATCGCCCATAACCAACGTTCTGGCCTCGCCAAAAAACTCAATGGCGACATCACCACAAACAGCAAGGCGAAGTACATGCTACCTAGCCAGGCACCAATCAAGCCCATGTCGTGATACAGGGGTAGCCAACTGATAAATATATCTTCCGAATTGACTTCAATAGCCTGTCCCATGGCTCGGATATTACTAAGCAAGTTGGCGTGTGTGAGAACCACGCCCTTGGGGTTGCCAGTACTTCCTGATGTATATTGAATAAATGCTATATCATCCTTATTGAGGGTAGGCAGGGATGGAACTTGGTCAGACTTTGACAGTTTAGAAACTGTCACTATATGTTGCAGCTTGGGTACTTGTGACTTCAACAGCTGAGCTACACCCCTGGCTTCAGTTACTGTGATCAGTATAGATGCTCCACAGTTACTCAATATCCTGGAGTGTCTTCGCATGTGATCTTCCAGCTGCGACAAGCGTACTGGCGGGTAAATGGGAACTGGTATGCCGCCAGCCATCAGTATTCCAAAAAAACTGAAAAAGTAGTCAGGGCCACTGGGCAGCATGATTGAAACAGGCCCGGCAGGTTCCAATCCAAGTTGCTGTAATCCCCCAGCGACCTTTATAGCACCTGCTTTCAATTGCCGGTAAGTCAACGTCTCGCCGTTACCTTCATCCTGATACATCTGAATATGATGGCGGTCAGGATGATGCGCGAGGTGCCAGTCAAGTACATCGATCAGGGTTTGTGCTTCATCAGGCAATGTTGAAATTTTACCCATTTCAACCGTTGGCATTTCTGTCATAGACAGTTTGCTCTGAAGTTCAGGCGCACCATGCAACGCGTCTAACAGGTCTCTTACTGTTTCAACTTCTGCAAATACCTGTTCGGGGAGAGCCAGTTTAAATTCTTTTTCTACCCGGGAGATCAACTCAACACGTGCCAGACTGTCCAAGCCAAGATCCGTTTCGAAGGTGCTGTCTAACGTAATGCTTAGTGATGCTGAACGCTGTGGGTGGACTTCGCTGACAATATCCTGAATAAGCTGTAACAGCTTTTTTGTGGCAGTGTTTGATTGATTTTCAGCCAATGTGTTAATCATGAATTATTGCCATCTTTTGAAATAATGGTTTCGCTAGAAAGGAACATTAAATAACCACCTCTTACAGGGATTATGGCTGATCTAAACGATATATCTTTAATTTCAGTTTAGCAGTGGAATCCTTTATTTGTTGCTAACTATTAGAAACAACTTCAGAAGACACCCCCCCACTTTTTAACACTTTTTCCTTCATCACAAACTTTTGTAGTTTCCCTGTCACCGTCATCGGGAACTCATCCACGAACTGGATATATTTAGGAATCTTGAAGTGCGCGAGTTGTTCTTTACAGTAGTCGCGAATTTCTTCTTCGGTGGCGGTTTCTCCCTCATGCAGCTGAATCCACGCCATAATCTCCTCGCCATAGAATTCGTCCGGGATGCCAAATACAGCAACCTCGGAAACCTTTGGATGGGTGAAGATGTAGTCCTCGATCTCGCGTGGATAAATGTTCTCACCACCACGGATGATCATCTCCTTGAGCCGCCCTGTGATGCTGACATAGCCTTCAGCGTCCATCACTCCGAGATCACCCGAGTAGAGCCAACCATTT
>JBLYYR010000202.1:0-19234 GCA_048550195.1 Arenicellales bacterium | reverse complement strand
ATGCAGGTTACGGTCGTAGTTTGTCACCGCTGCACGAGCCTGGCTGATACGTTCCAGTTCATGCGGTGAGAATTCATTCGTACTGACAGGTGGATACGCTTTTTGACCATCATTTCGTCCCTTAACACGGTCCGGTCTGGTATCCTTCTCGCTGAAGGATAGATAACGGGTCAATGTGCTACGCGCGACGATGCCTTGCATGATATTCCCTCAGTAAGTGTAAAAAAAAAGGCCTGTGTGGGCGAACCCACACAGGCCTACTGCATTAAGAACCTTGAGTGTTCTTATTTCGCAGCAGGTGCTTTAGCAGCAGGAGCAGCTGGAGCAGATTTAGCAGCCGCTGCAGAGTTCTTCATGAACTCGTCATAGGCTTTCTGTTCCTGAGCGCGCATAGCATCCTGACGCTTAACGAATGCATCGTGACGAGCCTTCATCTCAGCCTGGCGTGCTTTATCCATCGCAGCAAAATCAGGTCTGGCAGGTGCAGCTGTAGCAGCAGCGCCTGCAGTAGCAGCAGGAGCAGCAGGAGCAGCAGGAGCAGGAGCCTGCATCATTGGAGCAGGAGCGCCATAACCGTAAGGTGCGCCATAACCTGAACCATAACGGTTTCCGCCGTAGTAGTTGCCACGGTAGTCGCCACGGTAGTCGCTGTAGCCACGGCCATAACCGTCGCCATAACCAGAACCATAACCGGAACCATAACCACGTCCACGGCCACGTCCACGGCCTTTACCACTGCCGCTGAAGTTCATGTTGAATTCACCATCGACGTCGCCGTCCATGTCTCCGTCACCATAACCACGGCCAGAACCACGTGTGTCGCCATAGCCAGAACCATAACCGGAACCATCGCCACGGCCATAGCCGTCACCATAGCCATAACCAGAACCACTGCCGTTGCCATAGTTATTATCATAACCGTTGCCCCAGAACGCGGAAGAAGCGGCAGACATGCTCATCAGAGCTGCAATTGATACTACCTGTACAAGTTTCATCAGTTAAATCTCCTAAATTGTTTAATTTGATATAGAGGATAAAGTCGATTCGACATGTTGCCGTTATCCGACTTCAACCGTAACCTCACAGCGAAGCTATATCGCCGGAACATAATATAATGATTTCCTAATATAGTCAAGACACCTGAGAGCAATTGTTCCCGTTTAGGGGTAAACCCTGATAGAGATAATCCTTTTAGAATCTAGTGCTTTTGATTAGAAAGCAGAAATAACGGACTGTTTTATCAGGTGAACAGCAGAGAGAAATCGATGGCCTGAATATTTTTCGTTAACGCCCCGATTGATACAAAATTAACCCCACTATTGGCAATACTATTCACATTTTCCAACGTGACATTGCCAGAAACTTCCGTTTCCACCCTGTTATCGGCTATTTTTACTGCCTCCGGCAGCGCAGAAAGGGAGAAATTATCGAGTAAAACTCGCCTGGCCCCACATTCTATGGCCTGAACCAGCTGCTCCATGTTCTCTACTTCGATTTCAACCATTACACTGGAATCGACGGCTTCAGTTGCCAGTTTTAGCGCTTCACAAATAGAGCCCGCTGCGTGAACATGGTTCTCTTTAATTAGTACAGCATCATATAAACCGATGCGATGATTATGGCCACCACCGCAGCTCACCGCATATTTCTCCGCCTTGCGCAAACCTGGCACAGTTTTCCGCGTGTCGAGAATTTTACATCCTGTTCCTGCAACCGCATCAACATAACTTCTCGTCGTTGTTGCCACGCCGGAAAGTGTCTGCAGAAAATTTATCGCCGTGCGCTCAGCCGTAAGAAGAGTCCTCGCTGATCCCTGTATCCGGCAAACGATATCATTACTTTGCATCAGCGCCCCATCATCGAACAGCCAGTCGATAGTGATAGACTCGTCAAGCATGTCAAAACAGGCTTCAAACCAGGGACGTCCGCTCAATATGGCCTGATCCCGGCAAATCAGCTTTGCACTTACCCGCTCATCATTAACCAGACTGGCAGTCAGATCACCACTGCCAATATCTTCATCAAGCGCCACACGTACGCTTTTCTCTATCTCAGTGGTGTTGAGCAACTTAATATTAATCATTGTTACGGATATAGAAGCGTAAGGGCACCGCTATTAATTCTGGATAGATCAGATTGTGCTCCAAATCGTTCATA
Organism: Arenicellales bacterium; assembly: GCA_048550195.1. GTDB lineage: Bacteria > Pseudomonadota > Gammaproteobacteria > BMS3Bbin11 > BMS3Bbin11 > BMS3Bbin11. Next base: position 17,077 of record JBLYYR010000202.1, on the reverse strand, counting down.
TCAAGGCAAAGGATCGCATGGCTGTTCAATGACATCCTGTCAGCACGGCACTTGTATGTCCATATACATCGTAATAGCTAGCTATTGCGAAGATTCTTAACGCCGAGAGCGACGACCGCGGATGCAAGATGAATATACATGGATAAATAGAGGTGCCCTAAAGGTCAGCTTCCCGATCGATGCGTGATGAAATACTTCTTCTGTAATTTACGTACAAGTCCGGCAAGCAGGATAAGGCTAAGCAGATTCGGCAGTGCCATTAACAGATTGGTGATATCGGCAATATTCCAGACCAGCTGCAATGGAACGGCCGCACCAATTATCACTGCCAGGGTATATATTACCCTGTACGGCATCACCGCTTTTTCACCAAACAAAAATTTTGCTGAACGGTCACCATAGTATGACCAGGCAATAATGGTTGAAAAGGCGAACAGGCTTAAGCCAATACCGACCACAACTGCCCCGCCCTCACCCAGTTCACTGCCAAAAGCTGCAGCAGTTAAGGCTGCACCTACCAGCTCTTCAGGTCGATCTATGTAACTGCCGGTAACAATAATAACCAGCCCGGTCATACTGCAGACTATAAGCGTATCGATAAACGGCCCCATCATCGCCACCAGCCCCTCTCTTACCGGTTCCTTCGTTTTTGCTGCTGCGTGTGCGATTGGGGCAGAACCCAGGCCTGCTTCGTTGGAAAACAGTCCTCGTGCAACACCCCAGCGTATCGCCTCACCGACAGCAGCGCCACCCACTGCCCAGGGATTCATGGCATGGGTAAAAATAGTTGAGAATGCAGCAGGAATTTCAGTAATATTGTTAAACAGGACTATCATGGCAGCGGAGATATACATCAGTGCCATGAATGGAACGATGGTACTTGCTACTCTGGCGATACGACGGACGCCACCCAGAATCACCAGCCCCACCAGGACGGCCATCACCAGGCCAATCACCCAGGCATATTCTTTAGCTCCCGGATGAAGATAAACCAGTCCGTCAACAACTGAATTAGCCTGCACCATGTTGCCTATCCCGAAAGAGGCAACCAGCGCAAAAAAAGCAAAAGCCATTGCTGTCTTTTTTAACTTTAAGCCATGCAGCAGTGTGTACATCGGGCCGCCAGCCACCTGCCCATTGTCATCTATTTCACGGAATTTTAATGACAGGGTGCATTCTGTAAATTTGGTTGCCATGCCAATGAATGCGGTAATCCACATCCAGAACAGGGCGCCGGGACCACCCAGTGAAATGGCCGTTGCAACACCGGCAATATTACCGGTACCGATGGTTGCAGAAAGAGCCGTAGCAAGTGCCTGAAAATGTGAAACTTCACCATGGTCATCAGGATGGTCATACTTGCCGCTTATTAGCTGGAATGAATGTTTGAAGCCGGTTAGCTGAACGAAGCGCAAGCGGATAGTTAGATAAAATCCAGCACCCAATAGTGCAAGCAATGTAAGGGGACTTCCCCATAAGATACCGGATATCTCGCCGGTAAAGCTTGTCAGTGTTTCAATCATTGTCACGCCATTTTTTTAATATTATTTTGTTGTCCAGTCCTACCAGCTGATATAGGCATAACCCTGCTGCTGCAATTCCATCAGATCCGCCACACCGGTATCGATAATTGAGGCGAACTCAAGCACGTCCTTTTCATCTTTGTGTAAGGTTTCCAGGGTCTTACCGCAGGCATGAAATTCGACGCCATAAAAGGCAAGACTTTCTACCTGGTCACGGACCGCAGGAATAACTGGCACACCCGGATCTTTAAGCAGCATGTGAATACCCGGCCCCATCACTGAAACAACAATTTTAATGTCATCCCCGTATTTACGTAGCATATTGCGAATGGTATTCAAAACGGCAAGCTGATAAGTCTCGTCGGACTTGTTGAAGTGGTAGAGCAGCTTGTTATTTGTCTCTTCACCTGGAAACTTCAACTCACCCTGCTCTTCAGATGACTGCTCATCGGCAGCGTATGAACTTACAGGTAAAAGCAGTACAGCCGAAAAAAGAACTATTAACAAAAATGAAAGAGAAAAACCTGCAGCCGGGGACTGTGGCTTATTTGATATAAACAACATTATCGAATCCTCATGGACTTTCAATATAGGTAGTATCGAAGGGTACCTGTAGATACTACCGTTTAAAGCCTGAAAGTTTAAGAGGTTTTTGTTTTTACTGTAGATTTACAACTATTCTTTTCTCGGCGCATCCTGGCGCTGTTTGCGGGTAAAAGTAATCTTTTCAGATGGATTGCAAACCGTTCAAGAAACAATATCATCCAGAAATGACTTGATCTTGTCTGTCCAGGAACTTTCTTTAGGGCTGTGTCGTTTGCCACCCTCGCGCATATGGGCATCAAGCTGCTCCAGCAGTTCCTTCTGTTCCTTACTCAGGTTCACCGGTGTTTCAACGATCACCTTGCAGAACAGATCGCCAGGATGACTGCTTCTGACATTTCGTACACCTTTGCCCTGTAGGCGAAAGACTTTATCCGTCTGTGTACCGGCAGGGATTTTTAATTTCGCACTGCCATCAAGAGTGGGTATTTCCAGACTGCCACCCAACGATAACAGGGTGAAACTTACCGGTGTTTCACAATAGAGGTGTGTATCTTCACGCTGGAAGATAGGATGCTTTTTCAGATGTATAGCGACATAGAGATCGCCTGGCCGACCACCATTGGGTGCTGCTTCACCTTCTCCGGCAAGTCTGACCTGATCACCCTCATCAACACCAGCAGGAATTTTAACTGATAGTTTTTTATGTTTTCTGACTCTGCCCTCTCCATGACAATCAGAGCAGGGGTCGGTGATTATCGTTCCCTTGCCACGACACTGCGGACAGGTCTGTTGTACTGAGAAAAAACCCTGCTGCATACGCACTTCGCCGTGACCAGCACAGGTAGTACAAGTCTTCGGTGTACTACCTTGACTGGCACCGCTGCCATTACAGGTTTCACAGGTCGACATCACCGGCACACGAATCTGTACTTCGGTGCCGTTTACTGCATCTTCGAGGCTCAGTTCCATGTTATATCTCAGGTCACTGCCACGGTTCTGTCTCTGAGAACGATGCCCACCGCCAAAGATATCGCCGAAGATATCACCGAAGGCATCACCGAACCCTGCGGCACCGCCAGGGCCACCCCCCATAGAAGGGTCAACTCCAGCATGGCCAAACTGATCATAGGCCGATCGCTTTTGAGCATCTGCCAGCACTTCATAGGCTTCCTTGGCTTCTTTGAAATTTGCTTCTGCCCCTGAGTCATCCGGATTGCGGTCCGGATGATGTTTCATGGCCAGACGGCGATATGCCTTTTTGATTTCAGCTTCGGAGGCATTTTTCTGTACCCCGAGAATTTCGTAATAATCACGCTTGGACATCTTTCTTTTCTACCTATCCTGAATAAGGAAAAGGCATAGCCGTTGCCGACTATGCCTTCCTGTTAGCTGTCTGCTAATAAATTTACTTCTTGTCGTCGTCCTTAACTTCTTCAAACTCAGCATCAACAACATCGTCCCCGGCCGTTGCTTCAGGCTGATCATTGTCAGCTGCTTCTGCACCAGCATCAGCCCCGCCAGCATCGGCATAAGCCTGTTCTGCAAGCTTGTGACTAGCCGTCGTAAGGGCTTCAGTTTTTGCCTCAATATCAGCCTTGTCATCACTTTTCAGTGCTTCTTCAAGCTCTGTGGCCGCCTTCTCGATATTTTCCTTATCAGAAGCATCGACCTTATCGCCCAGATCGGTCAGTGATTTACGCACCGAATGTAGCATGGCATCGCCCTGGTTACGCGTATCAACCAGCTCTTTAGCCAGACGATCTTCATCGGCATGCTCTTCGGCATCACGAACCATTTTTTCGATTTCACTTTCACTGAGACCGGAACTGGACTTGATAACAATCTTGTTTTCCTTGCCAGTTGCCTTATCTTTCGCTGTTACATGCATGATGCCGTTGGCATCAATATCAAAAGTTACTTCAATCTGCGGCATGCCACGTGGAGCCGGTGGAATATCGGTCAGATCGAAACGACCCAGTGATTTATTGCCGGAAGCAATTTCACGTTCCCCCTGCAGCACATGTACAGTCACTGCATTCTGGTTGTCCTCTGCAGTAGAGAATACCTGGGAAGCCTTGGTAGGAATCGTTGTATTCTTTTCGATCAGCTTGGTCATCACGCCACCCATGGTCTCAATACCAAGAGACAAAGGCGTGACATCCAGTAACAATACATCTTTGACGTCACCACCGAGCACACCACCCTGAATGGCTGCACCAAGTGCAACGGCCTCATCGGGGTTAACGTCCTTGCGTGGGTCCTTGCCAAAGAAACCTTTAACGGCTTCCTGCACCATCGGCATACGCGTCTGGCCACCGACAAGAATGACGTCGGAGATGTCAGAGGCGCTAACATCAGCATCTTTCAATGCGATCTTACATGGATCAATCGAGCGTTTAACCAGGTCTTCAACCAGGGATTCCAGCTTGGCGCGCGTCAACTTGACATTAAGATGCTTCGGCCCGCTGGCATCAGCTGTGATGTAAGGCAGATTTATTTCAGTCTGTGTGGTTGATGACAGTTCAATTTTTGCTTTTTCAGCGGCTTCTTTCAGACGCTGCAGTGCAATAGGATCATTGCGAAGATCTACACCCTGCTCCTTATTAAACTCATCTGCCAGAAAATCAATGATGCGATGATCAAAATCTTCACCGCCAAGGAATGTATCGCCATTGGTAGACAGAACTTCAAACTGGTGCTCACCATCAACATCCGCAATTTCAATGATGGAAATGTCAAATGTACCACCACCAAGATCATAAATCGCCACGGTGCGGTCGCCTTCTTTATTATCCATGCCGAAGGCGAGTGCTGCGGCGGTGGGTTCGTTGATGATACGCTTAACATCCAGACCGGCAATCTTGCCGGCATCCTTGGTAGCCTGGCGCTGCGAATCATTGAAGTAGGCCGGCACGGTAACCACCGCTTCAGTAACTTCTTCACCAAGAAAAGCCTCAGCATCCGCTTTCAGCTTCATCAGTACACGAGCTGAGACTTCCGGCGGGGCCATCTGTTTTCCGTTGACTTCAACCCAGGCATCACCATTTTTAGCCTTGAGTATTTTGTAAGGCATCAGTTCGATATCACGCTGCACGACATCTTCATTAAACTTGCGACCGATCAGTCGCTTGATAGCATACAAAGTATTAGCTGGATTGGTGACAGCCTGACGCTTGGCCGGAGCACCAACGACGACTTCATCATCCATATAAGCGACGATAGAAGGGGTCGTACGATCGCCTTCACTGTTTTCCAGCACACGGGGCTGACCGCCTTCCATTACCGCCACACATGAGTTGGTGGTACCCAGGTCAATACCAATAATTTTTCCCATTTTTTTTCGTCCTCGTTGTCAGTTCTTTAACTACTTATTTTAACTGCTTATTAGATAGGGGCTAGTAACTGAAAAACAAGTTTTACGGGTTACGATTTACGGTTTAAACCCGCAATACCTAACATGTAAAACAATAATTTTACTTCGCCACCATCACCATTGCCGGGCGCAGCAGGCGATCATTGATGGTAAAACCTTTCTGAATTACCTGGGCAATACAGTTGGCATCAACGCCCTCGGCATCCATCAGCCCCATTGCCTGATGTTTTTCCGGATCCAGACGTTCGCCCTGCTGTGGTACGATTTCTTTGATATTGAATTTTTCCATCGCTGTATCGAGCTGCTTCAGGGTCAAATCCAGACCTTCTTTCATTTTCTCCAGAATTTCACGATTTTCCTGGTCCAGATCAATTTTCCTGGCCTGATCAAGGCTGTCCCTGACCAGTAATACTTCTGCAGCAAAGTTCTCTACTGCAAACTTACGTGCATTGGTAATATCGTTCTCTGCTCGACGGCGAACATTTTCCATTTCGGCTCGATTGCGCAACGCGGCCTCTTCCGCTTTTGCCAGTGCCTCGCGCATTTGTTCATACTGTTGATGAGAAACTTCCCGATTATGTTCGTCGAACTCTTCCAGAACTTCTCCTACCTCAACGTCTTCAAGGTCTAGCTCGTCTTTTTCTCTCATTTCTTCCTTTTCTTTGCTGGTCATAGGGTTCTCTCTAGGTAAAAGAAATAAATTACATCATTTCCAGATGGGGATTATTTCTCAAGGATTCAAGTCCCCAGAAACAGGATTTTGAAGCCGTTTAACCACTACTAAGTGCATTGGACAATAGACGCGCTGTAATGTCGACGATAGGAATGATGCCTTCATAATCCATGCGTGTAGGCCCAACCACACCCAGGGTGCCGACTCGCTCACCTTCCCGGCAGAAAGAAGCTGTTACGACTGAGCAATCGGCAAAGGCCCTGTAGCCGGATTCTTCGCCGATAAATATCTTGATGCCCTCAACACCCAGGCTACGCTCCAGCAAATCCAGCAAGTCCTGCTTGGTTTTGAAGGAGCCAAATAACCGCCTCAGGGTCTTATTATTACTCAGATCCGGAATATCGATGAGTCGTTCTTCACCGCTGACCATCAGGTTATTTTCTGCCGCTGCTCCGTCATCAAAGGCCTGTCCTGCCAGGGAAATGGCTTCCTGGATAACCCGGTTCATGCCTGCCGTGTCCTTTTCCATGCCCTGTAACAGCATCATTTTGACGCTATCCAGCGCCTGACCGCTAAAGGTCTCATTAAAGAAGTTGGCTGCCTCTACCAGTTCTGATGGAGAAAAGCCCCGGTCGGTAGTAATTACCCTGTTTTGCACTCGCCCGTCTTCACTGACCAGAATTACCAGCAGCCGACTATGCCCCAGGTTAAGAAATTCAATCTGTTTGAATATTTCCTGATCGGTGTTCGACACCATAACAACGCCGGCAAAGCGAGTAACATCCGACAGCAGGCTGGAGGCAGAATGCACCAGCGTATCGACATCAACCTCTCCGGAAAAACTGGCAGCAAACTCCTCGCTCACGACGGGAGTCACCGGTTTAACCTGAATCAGCGAATCGACAAACAAACGGTACCCGCTTTGGGTGGGCACTCTACCGGCCGAGGTATGGGGAGCATGTACCAGCCCCATTTTCTCCAGATCCGCCATCACGTTTCTGATCGTTGCAGAACTCACACTCAGGCCGGAATTTTTCAGCAGCTGTTTAGATCCAACGGGCTGCCCACCCTCGATATATTGCTCGATCAGAGTTTTTAGCAGGATTTCAGCACGTGTATTCAGCGACTCGGTCATCGGGTGTTTTGTTGCGAACGATTTTTTTTGGGTAGTTTTCTAAACAATGGACATTATACCCATCGGCTGGTGACAATAAAGGGCACCTTTATTAATCAATTAGATATTCATCTCACATGTAAAATCGTCCATCTCGGCGTTAAGAATCTTCGCAATAGCTAGCTATTACGATGTATATGGACATACAAATGCCGTGCTGACAGGATGTCATTGAACAGCCGTGCGATCCTTGCCTTGATATGAACACAATACATACAATCTTATCTATCCATAATTAATAGAGGGTGCCCTTAAGAGTGTCGGCTATTTAGCGCTCGAGTTCGTAAGTAAACTCTTCCGTTCTATCGGCAAGTCGATTAATCTCCTATATCTGGATAAACAGGAGCCTGGCATTAAATGTCCCTAGTTTTTAAAACCGTATCAATATTCTCTCGTAATAATGATCCATCCGCACGGACGGTTGCCGATCAGCTGCAGGAGTATCTGCTCGAACTGGGCTGTGAAGTTAAGCGGCAGGAAAACGAAGATGCCGGAAAAACGGTAGCCGACCTGGCCATTGTGGTTGGCGGCGACGGAACCTTATTGCATATCGCACGTGAGATTGCCGCACAGGATATTCCGCTGGCCGGCATTAATCTTGGTCGCCTGGGCTTCCTGGTAGATATTCCCCGCGAGGACATGGAAGAAATTTTACGGGAAATCCTGAATGGCAACTACCAGCAGGAGGAACGAATTCTGCTGCATGCCAGCCTGTCCCGTGCCGGCGAAGTCATACACTGTGCTGAAGCGCTGAATGATGTTGTGGTCAGCAAGGGTGAACTGGCACGTTTAATTGAGTTTGAGACCCTGGTCAATGGCACGCATGTCAATACCGCACGAGCAGACGGTATCATCGTTGCGACACCAACCGGCTCAACAGCCTATGCCCTGTCAGCCAATGGCCCAATTCTGGCGCCGGAGCTTGAAGCCATTGCGCTAGTACCTATCTGCCCCCATACCCTCAGCTTCAGGCCGCTGGTCATCAGCAGCCAGAGTTGCGTCTGCATCCGCATGCTGGACAGCGGACAGGACAACTGCTATCTCAGTTTTGATGGTCAATCCGCTGTCCGTATGCAGGACGGTGATACGGTTGATATAAAAATGGACGAGCATCGTGTTAAATTACTGCGCCCGATTAATCACAGCCATTATGAAGTATTACGTGTCAAACTGGGCTGGGGTTAAGCCCCATCTATTCCTAATCCTGTAATCTACTAAATAAAATGCTTTCATCCCTGTATCTTAGAAATTTCGTTATTGTTCGCGAGGCGGAGCTCGGTCTGAGCGACGGTATGACGGCAATCACCGGTGAAACCGGAGCGGGTAAATCGATACTCATTGATGCACTGAACCTGGTGCTTGGTGGGCGCACCTCCAGCGATATTATCCGACATGCAGAGGATCAGGCTGAAATCATTGCCACATTTGAGCTGGGAGCCAGTGCTGATGCCACTGACTGGTTAAAAGAGCAGGAACTGGATGCCGAGCAGGATTGCGTGGTCCGTCGAATCTTACGCCGTAACGGTCCCAGTCGTGGATTTATCAATGGCCGTCCCGTCGCCATGCAACAACTAAGACAGCTCGGCGACCTGCTGGTCGATATTCATGGTCAGCATGAACATCAATCGCTGCTGCGAGCGGATGACCAGCGTGAGATACTGGATGCCATCACTGACCACCTGCCGGCACTCGATTTACTTGCCGGGCATTATGATGATATTCAACTTTGTCAGCAGAAACTTGATCAACTGCGCAGTGCAGGTGGCAAGGGTGAAGATCAACTCGAGTTATTGCGCTATCAGGCCAGTGAACTGGAACAACTGGCGCTGGAAGAAGGTGAAACGGATGCGCTTGAAGAAGAACACCGACGCCTGGCCAATGCCAGTGATCTGATAGCCGGCATAAATGAAAACCTTCTTCGACTAAGCAATGATAACAATACAGCAATGGAGCAGCAGCTGAATCAGGCAATTAACGGCCTGCAGCAACTCGAACGCTTCGACCCGACACTGTCTGAAATCAATCAGCTGCTGCTGAATGCCAGCATCCATATTGATGAAGCCAGTGCCCGCCTGAGGCAATATCTCGAGCAGATGGATACAAACCCACAGCGTCTGGACTGGGTCAACCAGCGAATGGGGAGCGTTCATGATCTGGCGCGCAAGCACCGCATAAACCCGGCAGAACTACCCGCCCAGCTAAACCACCTGAAGCGGCAGTTACACGATCTGGAATCCGGTGAAGAGCGGATTTCTGAACTGGAAAAAGAGCTCGCAGAACATTTTATAAAATACCAGGGACAGGCAAAAAAAGTTTCTCAGAGGCGCCGGAAAACAGCTGCTCGACTTTCTGAAGATGTCACCGCCCGCATGCAGAAACTGGGCATGGAAGGTGGAAGTTTTGTCATTAAACTAAGCGACACTGAGCCGGACAACCCGAGACGGCATGGCCTGGACAAAATCGAATATCTGGTTGCCGCCAACCCCGGCCAGTCTCCGCAGCTGCTAAACAAGGTTGCCTCCGGTGGTGAATTATCGCGCATTGCCCTGGCACTTCAAGTTTGTGTGATGGAATCATCCGCTACACCGACACTGATTTTTGACGAAATAGATGTTGGCATCGGTGGTCGGGTCGCAGAAATCGTCGGTCAGCAGCTGGCAAAACTGGGAACGGTTCGACAGGTACTGTGCATTACCCACCTGGCACAGGTGGCCGCCAATGCCCATCAGCAGATACTGATCAGTAAATCGGGCGATCCGGTAGAAGCCGTCATAGACACCCTGGAAGAAAAACAAAGAGTGGAAGAAATTGCCCGCATGATGGGAGGGGTAGAAATCACTGAGCAAACGCGTGCCCATGCCGAAGAAATGCTGAAACAGGCTGAGGGGTAAAACGGGTTGAGGTTTGAGGATTAAGGATAAAAGATGAAAGATGAAAGAAAAACCGGTGTTGATCTGCATTTATCTTTCATCTTTTATCCGCTTTTTTTATCTTTTATCCGCTTTTTCGAACACTTGCCGTTCTTTTTCATGCCTCCGCAAACCCCGTAAAGATACAGGCTATGGTCATCGATACAGAAGTCTGATTCTTCGGCGACATGTTTCTGACGGTCTTCAATCCGCGAATCAAAAAACTCAAATACCTCGCCACATTCTACGCAAACCATGTGATCATGGTGCTTGCCTTCATTCAGCTCAAAAACTGAGCTGCCACCTTCGAAATGATGGCGTATCACCAGACCGGCGCCTTCAAACTGGGTAAGCACGCGATAAACTGTAGCGAGACCAATTTCCTCGTTTGCATCCAGCAATTGACGGTAGACATCTTCTGCTGTTAGATGACGCTGGTCGCTCAGCTCAAGCAGGCTAAGAATCTTCAGCCTGGGTACAGTTGTTTTCAGTCCAGCCTTCTTGAGGTCTGATTTATCCGGCATTTACCACTCCAGTGGGTCATTTGAAGGATCAAAATAGTAGTCTGTTCCGATACTATCAGCTATCATCCTATGCTGTCTAAAAAGTAAGAGTTAATTTTCGTATGTCAAGATTTTTACGTATTACAGGAATTCTTCTGGCCCTGCTGTTGCTCACTTCGTGCATCAAAACTTATAAGCATAATGTGCAACAGGGCAATATCATTGATCCTGATCGCCTGGCCAGACTTGAGGTGGGCATGAGCAAAAACGATGTCCAGTCGTTATTGGGTACGTCGCTACTGCAGGACAGTTTCCACCCGGATCGCTGGGATTATTTCTACTCATTACGTATGGCAAGAAAAAAAAATACCGAGAGAAAACTGCTCACCCTGTATTTTAAAGACGACAAGCTATATCAAATCGTCGGCACGGTTACATCAACCGGGGAAACAGAGGCGGCTAACCAGACAAAAACTGTAGTGATTGACGAAAAACCTGCAACGGGCGGAATAATACAGCGTGGCTGGGATAAGGTCTGGAAATAGTTCGAGGTTAAAGGTTAAAGACAAACCGGTTACGAACCTGAAAGTCCTAAATCTGTAAATATCCAGACCTGAACTGACAAAAGTGAAATCTGGTTCAGATTTGACCTGACAAAACCTTACGCTCAAAAAACCTTAAACTAAAGACATACTTTCTACTACGGGTTCAACCAGGCTAGATTGCCTGACCAAACCAGAATTCATCTGGCCTGGAAATGAAATCATCGGCAGTCATGTAATAGGTCCCATCACATGAGAATGTCAGCGAAACAAGGTTGTTAACAACACTCAATGATGCGGATCGTAGATAAATGGTGTCAACCGCCATTCGCAGATCCCGAAATCTGTGGAAGATGTCTGGAATCTGATTTTCGTTTACCGCTGCTTCAACAGAGTAAGGTTCTGTTTTGAAGATCAGGCAAATGGAAGGGTCAAGGATTTCATGCAGAACATGAACACGGTAACGGTGTGGATCTTTAAACAACCATAACGTTGCTCGTGAACTTCCATAGTGAATCTTTGCATGAAACACTCCCCTGGCTGTCATCAGCTCACTGATAATGCTATGTGTATCATCGATGTGTCTGTCCATTGGGCTGTTAAAACGTGTTTGCTGGAATAGGGTACTGCGTATGGCAGGGTCACCGCGTATCTGGCGCCATCCCGATTTCTGGCGATTGTTTAGGGTGGAGAGTGGTAATGCGCTGAGTCCGAAATCTGCTGCCAGGTAGCCGCAGTGCTGGCCTGTATCATCCAGCACGATATGGATTGCCGTGATGCAGCTGCGGTTCGTAACACGGCTGACATAGACGTCTGAAAGGCTCAACTGCTGAGGTCGCACATGAGCCAGAAAAGGGCGACTGCAGAGATCATCGCCGTAACTGTCAGCATCTGTCAGTCTGGCCGAAACATTGCTACTGACAAGGCGTGCCTTTTTGTTGAACACATACATCAGCTGGCATCCCGATACATCCTTGATTGCCTGACTGAGCATGGCATCTATTTCTGTCCTGTTGCCCCACAGGAACCCGCACCTGAGCGCTACCGGCTCCAGTGAGACGGCCAGTTCTTTTTCCAGTTCATGAAGTCTTTCGAATATCAGTCGCCGTAACTGATCAGACATTTTTACATCTCCTCAAACTTGTAATTTTTTGGTACTACGACAATGCCACCGGGCGACACTGTAAAGCGTTTTGCATCTTCATCAGGGTCCTGTCCTATCCTGGTGCCAGGAGGTATCTCGACACCTTTATCGATAATGCAATGATTCAGCTGTGCCGTTGCGCCGACCTGTACGCCTTCGAACAGGATGCTGTCAGACACGAAGGCGTCTTCGTCGATGCGCACACGTGGAAACAGAATGGAGTGGCCTACGCCAGCACCAACAATCACCACTCCGCCCGCGACAATGGAGTTGATGAAGATGCCTTCATGACCGGATTTTCCAGGCACTGTGCGGGCAGGCGGATGCTGGGCCGCGTAACTGCGAATGGTCCAGTCAGTCTGGTATAGATCCATTGGTGGTACAGCTTCGAGGAGTGCCATATTGGCTTCATAATAGGCATCGATAGTACCGATATCTCGCCAGTACTGGTCCTGTGAAACGCGACCGCCTTTGCCGCCGAACGGATAGGCGAATACTTTTACTTTTCCGAGCAGGGACGGCAGTATATCTGCCCCAAAATCGTGGCTGGAAGTTTCATCTTCGGCATCTTTACGCAGGACATCAATGAGCAGGTCACGATTGAAGATATAGATGCCCATTGAAGCCAGGGCCGAATCTGGATTGTCCGGTTGCGGGGTTGGGGCTGCGGGTTTTTCAGTGAATGCAGTCACGGCCATTTTCTTATCTGTTGTCATAATGCCGAATTCACGGGCATCACTGAGATTGACTTTCATGCAGGCGATTGTCACGTCTGCATCACTGGCTTCGTGAAATCTCAGCATTTCTGCATAGTCCATACGATAGATATGATCGCCGGACAGGATTATGACCTTATCAGCACTGGCACGCTCGAGCAGATACAGATTCTGGTAGATGGCATCTGCCGTACCGGAGTACCACTGATCGCTAGTCCGCATTTGCGGCGGTACGGGGGTGATGTATTCGCCCAACTCAGGATTAAAGATAGACCAGCCGTCACGTAAATGTTTTTGCAGTGAGTGTGACTTGTATTGTGTCAGCACCAGTACGCGGCGCAGGCCAGAGTGCAGGCAGTTTGCCAGTGTGAAGTCGATAATTCGGTACTTGCCACCAAACGGGACAGCTGGCTTGGCACGCTCTAGCGTTAGCGGACTCAACCGATTACCGGTACCCCCGGCCAGGATGATCGCGAGTGTGTCTTCCACCATATGATTTTTCCTATATATTAAGTAAGCAGATGCGTTTACTAAAATAACTTATGCAATAGCTATGCCATTGAGAATATCTCACCAGATCGCGTCCTGGACGAAGTGAGTCGCTTTAAGGATGATGTGAGTTGGTGCATGAACATGTGGCTATGCACTAGGATAGACCGGGATCTGTGGCAGGAAGATGGGCGGGTTTATTATGCCTCAGTCAACTGTCGCGTGCAGTTGTAGAAAGCTGCTGTTGGTGCAGTAGCTCAGTTTTAACAAATGCCGAGGTGTCCCGTTGACAACAGTGGTAAACTCGATATCCTTGATCGTTATGTATGCGAATCAAGGGGTCAGAGCACTTGAAATTCTTTCAAGCCTTCCTGTTTGGAAGGTTTTTTTGTACATCAAATTTCTGCTCATACCCCAGACTTTTGCACTAATCTTTTACCTTTCCCCTTTTACCTGGCTTCCCTCTTAGCCCGCTGTTTACGCATTTCCTTAGGATCGGCAATTAATGGCCGGTAGATCTCTACCCTGTCACCCTGATGTAAGGCCGCATCTCTCTTTGCAGGTTTACCGAAAATCCCTGTTTTATTTATCTCAAGATCGATTTCGGGGTATTTTTCCATTATCTTCGACTCTCTGATGGCATCATCCACCGTTGCCTGCCCGGGTAGCTCAACACCTATCACTACCTGCTCATCAGGCAAAGCAAAAATGACTTCGACATGCATTTTTGTCAGATTATTCGTCGATGCGCCTGATTCAGAAGTGCTTAACTGATCAGTCATAATTCCCTTACCCCATAAACCTCAATTGCGCGTTTGTGAAACGCGTCGACCATGCCATTAGCAATGATACTGAAAACCGGCCCGATCACTGCGCCGGCCAGACGGTTTGCAAAATCAAATTCCAGATCAAATAAAATTTTACAGGCCTGTTCATCCAGTTCAATAAACTGCCATACACCAGAGAGAGAACTAAAAGGTCCCTCTTTCAAATTCATAGTAATCTGTTTTCCTTCATCATATACATTCTCTGTGGTGAAGGATTGCCTGACTGCTTTATAGGCAATATCAACCTGGGCCACCACATCATCACCTTCCCTTTGAAGAACGCGTGCGCCACTGCACCAGGGTAGAAACTCATCGTAGTGCGGGACATCCGTCACTACCTTGAACATTTCATCTGTACTATAAGGAACAATCGCAGAACGTTGAATCCTTGGCATCAGCACCCTCCCCTGAATTTCTGGCTACAAATCATATGATACCGAACAGATTTAGAATAACCACGGACACCAGGGCTGGTGCCACATACTTGATCAGGAGCTGCCAGACCCTGTAACTGCGATTTAGAGCAAGCTCTTCCTTACTATGCTTCGGTTTCATCATCCAGCCGGCGAAGATTGCGATCAACAATCCGCCTACCGGCAACATAATGTTAGCAGTCAGGATATCCAGAATATCAAACACGCCATTATGCTTAACCGTACCAAGAAAATTAAAATCGAATGCCCAATGGCTGAACGAAAGAACCGTTGCTATACCGACCAGCCAGGTAGCCACACCACACCAGACTGCAGCCATGATTCGGGTCATACCACGATTCTCAATCAACCAAGCAACCGCTGGCTCAATCAGGGATATAGATGATGTCCAGGCAGCGACTACGATAAGGACAAAAAACAGGGCCCCGAATATCTGTCCGCCCGGCATTTGTGCAAAAGCCAGTGGCAGTGTCTGAAATATAAGCCCCGGACCGGCTCCCGGCGTCAATTCAGGAAAGCTAAAAACGATAGGAAAGATGGCCAGCCCGGCCAACAGTGCAATGCCCGTATCAGCGATAGAAATCATTATCGATGTTCTGGCTATCGATGTATTCTCAGGCAAATACGAGCCATACATCATGATGGCCCCCATGCCCAGGCTGAGAGTAAAAAAGGCATGTCCCATTGCTGTGAGAATGGCCCCGCCGGTTAATTTGCTGAGGTCAGGCTTGAACAGAAAATCGACCCCTTCGTAGAAATGACCGGTGTTCATCGCATAGCCAACCAGCACCAGTAACAATATCAGCAGCACTGGCATCAGTAAGCGCACGGCTTTTTCAAGTCCCTGTTTTACACCACGGGCAACAACCACCATCGTCATGACCATAAAGATGGTATGCCAGGCCAGCAGTTTTTCAGGATCCGAAACCAGTTCAGAGAAGACAACCTGTATGCCTGCTGCATCGGCAACCTGAATAGCACCAGAGGCAGTCCTGAATACATATGCCATCGCCCAGCCGGCGATCACACTGTAATAGGAGAGTATAAGGAATCCTGCCAGCACTCCCATCCAGCCTATCCAGGACCATATCCCATGCCGCCCTTCTGTCTTCGCCAATGAACGCATAGTATTAATCGGGCTCTGTCTGCCACGTCGACCAAGCATGACTTCAGCCATCATGATAGGTATCCCGATCAGAGCGACACAAAACAGGTAGACCAGAACAAATGCCCCGCCGCCATACTCGCCGGTGATATACGGGAACTTCCAGATATTGCCCAGCCCTACCGCCGATCCGGTTGCTGCCAGAATAAAGGCCCAACGGCTGGACCATTGGCCATGAATTGAAATATTTTTCTCTTCTGACATTCCTCTATTCCCTGATTCTTTCAGCAAACTGTGATTTTATCCGAAACCAGCTTCGTTGTTGGCCCGTTTTGTGTTTGAATGCGGTTTTTATATCATAATGATTATTTAACACAAGCACGCGATTACACCAACCATGTCCGGAAAATCAAAAAAGAAATCCTCGCCCGGCAGCACCATTGCCCTCAATAAGAAGGCAAAATTTGACTACCACCTGGAGGAAAAGTTTGAGGCCGGCATGGTACTGGAAGGCTGGGAGGTCAAGAGTATGCGTGAAGGCCGCGCACAGCTGAAAGAAAGCTATGTGATTATCCGCAATGGTGAACTATTCCTGTTTGGCGCGCATATTTCACCGCTGATCTCTGCCTCAACCCACATCCAGCCCGACCCGACACGTATGCGCAAGCTATTGCTAAACCGTCGAGAAATCAGCCGCCTGATTGGCGCGGTAGATCGAGAAGGCTATACCCTGGTACCGGTCGCACTATACTGGAAGCATGGCCGTGCCAAGCTTGAAATCGCGCTGGCAAAAGGTAAAAAACAGCACGACAAGCGCGCTTCAATCAAAGAACGGGAATGGAAGCGAGACAAAGAAAGATTAATGAAGCACAATCACTAACTGGTCAGCTGACCCCATTCAACTTGAAATTCTGTACATTGCCAGCATATAACTTGTTATACTGACCCATCTGGGGGCGACCGGTTTCGACGCGGGTAGCAAAGCCTTCGGTGCATGTCGAGGAGCAGATTCCCTCGTAAATCCAGCTGCACAATGATAGTTGCCAACGACGACAACTACGCACTAGCCGCCTAATACCGGTTAGTCCTTTCACCTTTGCTTGATTGTGGGCGGGGATT
>JBLYYR010000201.1:0-5746 GCA_048550195.1 Arenicellales bacterium | reverse complement strand
ATCAGCTCCAGACCCGCCGGCGACAAGAATTTGTTCTAACGGAATATCAAGACGTTGTGAAACATAACGTAATGCCTGCCCCTTGGAAGCGCGAGAAGGAATAATGTCTATAAACTGGCCAAAGGACAGCATCACATTTGCAGTGATCTCATGCTGATGAAGGTGACTGACAATATCTTCAATAACTGGCGCGATATCCGGATCATAATAATATGAAATCTTAAACGGTGTCTGGTCTGTTTTAGGCTGCGGCTTCAAACCAGGGAGTTTACTCAGTAGTCGCCGTATACGCTGACCACTCCAGTCAAAATCGATATGGTCAGCCCAGTAATCATCTTCCGTTAGACTCTGACCATAATGTATGCGTGTACCCAGGCTACTGATCAGCAGGTCCGGAGTTGGTATGCGGTGATTTTTTATTAATGCCAGTGCTGAATCGATACGACGACCTGTAGCTATTCCGAATGTGACGCATTTGCGGTTTTCTTTAATTACCTCAGTGAAAATTTTTAAAGCTGCTGGGTTTCCAACCAGGTTTTGATCAAGATCACTGAAAATGGCACGATCACGATAACGTACTGCCCGAGTGGGGCGTTCGCTTGGTATCGGTTTATATTTACCTGGCAACGCCTCAACCTTATTAAAATAAGTCTCTACGTGAGCTTGCCATGAATAATGTTTTCTCACTCCCTTAATTCCATTTCCGGCTGCCTGTAACCAGGCCTTCTTGTTATTCAATAATTTGAGCAGGGCTTCGGTCATTGCAGACTTGTCTAATGGATCAATAAGCACTCCATTTTTACAATTATTTATAATGTCGACTGGACCACCATTCTCTGTTGCAACAATGGGCAGGCCGCTTGCTGCAGCTTCCAGGAGTGTCAGGCCAAAAGGTTCTGTCAAAGCTGGATTTATAAAAACTCCACCTGAAGATGCAACTAGTCGATATATTGCAGGTACTTCATCAGAACGATGGGCCTTGGGTACAGCAACCTTTCCATAAAGATTGTAACTGTCTATGAGCAGCAGGATATTTGTTAAAACAGACTGAGCGCCGCTTTCCATATCCCGAATGTCATCTCGATTACCGACGACAATCAGCAAATTCGCAATGTGTTGTAGTTCTTCTGACTCTCCATAGGCCTCAATCAGTGTAAGGATGTTTTTTCTTTCGTCAGGTCTCGACAGGGCAAGGATAAGCGGCTTATCGGCTTCTGTTAAAAATGGCGACAACTGTGATGCAAAAGATGTCTTTTCTGATTCTTGTGGCGGATGGAATAAAGTTAGGTCAGTCCCTGGCGGTACAACGGACATACGCTGAGGGTCATAGTAATTATAGAGACCATACTGCGCTTCAATTTCATTATGTGTACTTGTAATAACCAGGTCGGCATTCGCCAGGATCTCCTCCTCAGCATCAATACGCCTTTCCATGTTGTAAGCATGTTCAATTTCATCTCGCGTGAGACCCCTGGCCAGCAGACGCTTTCTTTTATCCCGTCCGAGTGAATGGCCTGTATGAATAAAAGGAGTTCCTAGCAGGTTTGCAAGGCGCACACCGACATATCCTGCATCAGCATAATGGCTATGGACCAGGTCTGGCATATGTGTCTGCTCTTTGAACCAGTTGGTTAAATTATCCATGAAGCTATCGAGATGGTCCCATAGTTGTTCTTTGGGAATGTACTCTTCAGGGCCTGCATCGATACGAACGATCCTGATTTTGTCTGAGAGTGCTTCTATAGGGGCTGCATAGTCATTACTGACTGCCGCATCGATAATCCGTCGAGTGATAAGATCTACCTGCTCGACATCATCACGTTCAGCAAGTGCCTTTGCAAGATCAACGACGTACTTAGTCTGTCCACCTGTATCGGAGTCACGACCTAGTTCAAGGTCAAAATCCCGAATCAGTCCATGAACACTGATAAGTACCAGATATTTACAATTAAGATTTTTCCACATTAATAGTCACAATCTTATTCCCACCGGAAATTACTAATCCGATATATACCAAGTATACATCCACCTTTAATTAAGTTATCTAGTCATATCTATATTTTTTCTAATAATAAGGTTTGATGAAGATATGAAGGTGACTATAACAAATTGAGCCATATATATGTCTTAAGGGCAACTCTAATAATTCATGAATATCCGTCTTGAGCCCAAAACCTGTCATCTCTGCGTTAAGAAACTTCGCGATAGCTAGCTATCACATGCATTTCTTGCCTTGATATGACAACTTTTGATTCACAATCTGGATTATCCAGAATTAATAGAGGTGCCCTTAATTATTCATTTGAGTATTCACGAATTAGAGTCATGCCGGTAAACTGAAATTCATTGCTAACTCTAAAATGTTCGCCATGAGTCATATCTGTGATTCCGTCTGGTGATCTAATTCTTTGTATTTTTCTGTAATATGGCATTTATTCTGGAATTCTATATTTCCACTTAAGTATCAGTCAGGCGGCACAGTATTCAATGGTCCAGAATTCATAAGCAAGGATGTAGATGTGCTTATTCCGGCCGCACTGGAAGATGCGATCACAGAAGAGAATGTGCGTGATGTAAAGGCAGAATCAGCGTAGAAGGGGGCCAATGGGCCAATTGCTCCTGCCGCACATGAAGTTCTGTTTGAGCGCGATGTACTGGTTGTGCCCGATATCCTTGCCAATGCTGGTGGTGCTACGGTGAGTTACTTCGAATGGACGCAGCATCTCCAGCAATTTAGCTTGCAGAAAGATCGCGTTTCGTAACTGGAACTTATCTATTTTCCTTTATCAACTGATACAATCATCGTGAACATGAATCACGATAAATGGAAAAAAAATGGATAAAGATGCAGGTATATTAGTCGTACTGATAGAAAGGCTGGAGAAGCAAAGGCTGCCAAGAATTCTGTCATTAAAAGAGAAAGTGGATGGAGGTGCGCCGCTTGATGACCTCGATCTAGATTACTTAGAAAAGATGATGAAGGATGCAAAAAAGGCGATGCCTTTAATCGACAGGCATCCGGAATATCATTTGCTGGCGACAAAACTAATAGGGCTCTACAATGAGATTACAGAAAAAGCCCTGCAATTAGAAAAGAGCTAAAAGACTATACGGCACCTCTATTAATTCTGGATAGATCAGATTTTTCCAAATCGTTCATATCAAGGCAAGGATCGCACGGCTGTTCAATGACATCCTGTCATCACGGCACTTGTATGTCCATATACATCGTAATGGCTAGGGAATCTCTGATTAATTCTGGACGAAGCAGATTGCGATTTAAAATTTTCAGTATTGAGGCGGAAATTGAGCGTAACAGCTAGCTATAGCGAAGATTTTCAACGAAAAAGACTGGATATTTTAAACGTAAGACACGAGTTCATGAATTGATCAGAGGTTCCCTAGCTATTACGAAGATTCTTAACGCAAAAAGGGGCGATTTGGGATGCAAGATGAATATTCATGGATAAATAGAGGTGCCCTACAGGTATGTATGTAAAGCTACCCTTCAGTCTTTCTTCAATCTGCGAATCAGATTCATGATTTCCTCTGAATCCCAGTCCCGGCTACCTATTGCCCGGTAAACTATTTTGCCCGCAGGATTAATGATGTAAGTGGTTGGTAAGCCTCTTGCTTTCCACTTTTTAACAACACTTGAATCCTTATCCATCAAGAGTGGGAATTCCACCGGGTACTCAGCGGTAAAGGCAAAGATCTGATCGCTGTCTTCGCCAACATTAATTGCCAGCATCACAATCCCTTCCTGTTCCAGTTTTTCCCATGCGCGTTGCATGGAGGGCATTTCTTTTCGGCAGGGTGGGCACCAGGTTGCCCAGAAATTTACAATGACTACTTTGCCTTTGAAGTCTGACAACTTTACGTATTTTCCATCCTGATCTTCAAGATTAAAGTCAGGTGCATCAGGGTTACCCGGGACCTTGGTCAATGTATGAATATTCCTGGCAGCATAGGCTGCAGGGCTTTGCAGAAATAGGGGCAGTGATAGCAGCAGTAGCAAGGAAAAGAATCTATTCATGTGGTGTCCAGATAGTTGGTTGTTTATTCGTGTTTATTCGTGTTTATTGGGCCAGGGGATCGGGGTGAATGTCGTCAGGACAGACAACATCATTTATTCTGCCACTGTATCTTTTACCATTACTATACCAGCTAAATAGCAGATCAAAATGACTGCCAGGGGGCATACCATAACTGCTCATACCCCAATTGTAATCATTGACTTCATATTCGACTTTTGTGGGCAGCAAAGACCACTCAAAGGCAATTCGTGCAGATTCAGATTGCCCACGATCAAGCCAGAGTTTCTGCCAGTATTCTCTAAGTAACATTTGTTTTTTATCATTGTCGCTAATCACCTGCCATTCATTTAAGTCTGCAGTTATAACTTTCGATGAGTCAGTCCCTGAGTTTTTGATCATGGTTTGAAAAATACAGGAAGTGCCTGCAATCTCTGTAGAGGCCAGGTCAAAGCCTCTGGATTCAAAATACCCTCTGGTCTGGTCAGGCAGGCGTTGTGTCAACTCCAGGTAAAAACCATCATTGTCCCATAACCAGGATTTCAAGCCTGTAGCGGGGTCCTCACCACGTTTAACTACTGCTTCATCTGCGTACAACTGAATACAGGAGGAAAATATGAGACAGCTGAAAATAGCAGCCAGAGAAAAGGAATGATTATGATTCATCGCGTTATTCTAGCAATTATTTTCCAGTTTGTGGTCGGTTAATCAAACTTATAGAAAGTGGTAGGAATATTCAGATAATTGTAATGCACAGATATTCACTTGAATGATAAAATCTCTATCAAATGCAGGAGTGAGCAGCAATGACAAGCCTTTCTGAACAAGCCATTATCAAGAAAATTGAACAGCGTGAGTTATTCACCGCGACTATCGCGGGTGGAGCGTTCACCCTGAAAATCGAAAGATTTGAGCCTGCTTTGTGTGCGGCCATACACAATGGTGGCAATATACGATCAGATCTAGAGAGTTTATGTCTGCTCTCTCAAAAAGAACGCTATTATGAAGAAGATCCATTTACAGCTAGCTTTATAGATCAGCAGCCCATTACTTTGATCGCTCATGATTCCCGTTATGAATACGATTTGAACCGTGCAACAAAAGAATGTGTCTATGAAACTGCCTGGGGTAAAGATGTCTGGAAAGAACCACTCTCAGCTAACGAAATTGCAACCAGCAAAGAAAAACATGCACAGTTTTACCGAATTGTGTCTGCCGTAGTTGACGCGCTGGTTGAAGATTTTGGTCAATGTCTTGTTTACGATATTCATTCATACAATTATCGTCGACATGAGAGAAAGGACCTGCCTGTTTTCAACCTGGGAACTTCATCGGTTACACACGAAAAGTGGCGACCAGCTATCGATTCATGGCTTGCTCAACTTAATGAAATGTCAGTAGAGGGTGTGGATGTTACCGCTGCAGAAAATGATATCTTTTACGGCAAAGGCAATCTAGCTGCCCATTGCCATGGTCTGTACGATAATGTATTAGTACTGGCGACTGAAGTGAAAAAAGTTTTCATGGACGAACTCGCCGGTGAAGAAGATAAGCTTGTGCTGCCATCGCTACAGCAGGCGTTTAATGAAGCAGTCAGCAACAACACTGAAATATTTATTAACAGGAAAAAAACGTTGCACAGATAAGCATCAAAACGTCCATCCCAGTACATCTTTCAGCCGTAATCAGGTTTTATAAGATGGGTATAACCT